>JBCCUP010000011.1 GCA_039196715.1 Pseudomonadota bacterium | reverse complement strand
GGCTCTACCCGATCGTGTTCTTCTGGATGATGCTGATCGTCGCGCTGAAGCACTCGATGTGGCGGAGCTGGTTCGACCGGGGCGCGATCACGCGCCGCTTCGGTCTGGTGATCGACTTCGCGCTGGTGTTCGCTGCCGCCGCGATTTCGCTGAGCTACCTGACCGAGCTCGAGGCCGTGTGCCTGATCGACGTGGTCCAGGGCGACCGCGCCGCTCTCGTGCAGCAGGCCCTCGACGCCGATATCGAGTACGCCGAGTTGCTCGGCCTGCCGATCCCCGACACCGCCGACGACCCGGCCTGCCAAAGCACCACCGGCGCGTGGTTGCCGCTGATCCTGTTCGCCTCGGTCGTGGTGTTCCTCGTTTACAACATCAAGGTCTGGGGTTTCCCGCTCGTGCTGGTGTCGCTGCTGATCGCAACCTACACCTTCGTCACCGTGATGAATTGGTATTTCAACGGTGCAGACGGCCAAAACAAGTACCTGATCACCATCCTCAGCAGTGAGGAGCCACGCAGCCTGACATCGGGCCGCGAGTTCGTGCGCGACGCGCTGATCAACAACACCGCAGGCCTGCTCGGGCGCTTTCTCAACGTGCTGCTGTTGCTGGTGTTCCCCTACATCATCCTCGGCGCGCTGTTCGGCCGCTGCGCGGGCGGTCAAGCGCTGATCAAGCTCGCTTTTTCGGCCACCCGCAACTTGCGCGGCGGCCCCGCGCACGCGGCGGTGGTGTCGTCGGCGATGTTCGGCACGATCACCGGCGGCCCGGTGGTCAACGTGCTCTCGACGGGGGTGCTGACCATCCCGATGATGCTCAAGCGCGGCTTCTCCAAAGTCTTCGCCGGTGGCGTCGAGGCCGCCGCATCCTCGGGCGGGTCGATCATGCCGCCGATCATGGGCGTCGCCGCGTTCATCATGTCGGCGATGACCGGCGTGCCCTACCGCGAAATCATCATCGCGGCAATCATCCCGGCGCTCTTCTACTTCTTCTGCTTGTTTCTGTCGGTGATCTTCCAGGCACGCAAGCAAAACATCCAGGCCGTCGGCGAACTCACCGACGACATGCGCCTGACCGGCGAGGACCGTCTGCACCTCGTGCAAATCTTCGCACCAGTGCTGCTCGTGCTGTTGCTGTTGCTGACGCCGAAGGACGCGGTCGGCTGCAGTTGGCTGTCGGTGTTGCTCGGCTCGGTGGTCGAGCGAAACGGCGACGTATGCACGGTGGTGTCGATGCCCTGGATCGTCGAGCTGTTTCAGAACGCCGCGGGCGACGCGAGTGCAGCCGGCTGGTGGGCCGTGGTGCTGCTGCTGTTCCTGATGCTGCTCGACAAGGCATTCCGCGCCAAACCGAAGAAGATCTTCGACGGCCTGGCCCAGGCGGGCGTGACCGTGTCAACCTTGTATCTGATGTTCCTGGCCGTCACCGTCATCGACGTCTGCCTCAACTTCACCGGGCTCGCAAAGTTTGTCGCGGTCGACGTGCTCGGGTACCTCAAGACCTTCGACGTCTCGGTGTCCTCGGCCAGCTTCCAGCTCTTTGCGCTCGCGCTGACCATGCTGCTCGCGGTGCTGCTTGGCATGGGTATGCCGGCGGTACCGGCCTACATCAATGTGGCGCTGCTGATGGGCCCGATGCTCGTCGGCCTCGGCATCGCAACCTTCACGGCGCACATGTTCGTCTTCTACTTTGCGGTCGCTTCGGCGATCACGCCGCCGGTGGCACTCGCGGCCTTCGCTGCGTCGACGATCACCAAGGCCGATCCGATGCGCACCGGATTCTCGGCGGTCAAATCCGGCATCGTGATGTTCACGATACCCTTCGTGTTCGCGCTCTACCCCGAGTTGCTGCTGATCGACAAGGCCGTGATCGACCCCGGCACCGGCCAGTTCCTCGCCGGCCACGACGGCCGCGTGGACATCGCGTGGCTCACGTTGCTGGTCGCTCGCCTTGCGCTGGCGCTCTACCTCGTCTCGAGCGCGCTCTCCGCGTACGACCGCGCGCAACTGAACGTTGTCGACATCGTCGTGCGGCTCGCGGTGGCGGTGCTGGTGCTGTTCAAGCCGGTCGAGGTCTACGCGCCGGCACTCCTCGCCGGTGCCGCCATCGTCGGCTTCCACACCTGGCGCCACCGCACCGTGCCCGCCTGATTTTCGCGACGACACCGCGCCAGCGAGGAGCCCGCCACCATGACCAGCCAACCCAACTTCCTCTACGTGATGGTGGACCAACACCGTGCCGATTGGCTCGGCTGCTACGGACATCCGGTCGTCAAAACGCCGAACATCGACGCACTGGCAGCGAGTGGCACCCGCTTTGACGAATTTCACGTCGCCACCCCGATCTGCATGCCGAACCGCGCGAGTTTCATGACCGGTCGGATGCCGTCGGTCAACGGGCTGCGCTACAACGGCTGCGCATTGCCCGCGCGCGCCAACACCTTCGTCGACGTCTTGCGTGCAAGCGGCTACGCCACCGCCTCGATCGGCAAAAGCCATCTGCAGCCAATGACCGCCATGCAAGCCCGGCACAGTGGCAGCGTACCGAACGGCCCGATCGCCGAGGCCTGGCAGGCGGACACCGACCGCTACGACTTCGAAGAGCCGCCGCGCTACCAACGCGACGAACCAGCCCCTTTCCCGACGCCCTACTACGGCTTCGACCACGTCGACATGGTCACCGCGCACGGCGACAAGGCCAACGGCCACTACCGGCAGTGGTTCCGCCGTCAACACCCTAACTGGGAAGCGCTGCACGACCCGGCAAACGAGCTTCCGCACGACTACGGCTGCCCGCAGGCCTACCGTACGCCGGTGCCCGAGGCGAGCTACCCCACCGCGTACATCCGAGACCGCGCGGCCGACTACCTTCGGGACCACGCCGACGATCGCCAGCCGTTCTTCTGCTACGTGTCCTTCCCGGACCCGCACCACCCCTTCAACCCGCCCGGGAAATACTGGAACCTGTACGACCCCGACGATTTCGAACTCGAGACACGCTTCGAGGACCACCGCAACCCGCCGCCGCCGCTGCTCGCGGCGCGGCGCTACTTCGAAGAGCACGGCGGCGGTCAACAGACGCCGCAGCACGCATTCATGGCGACCGACCGCCACGTGCGCGAGGCCATGGCGTTGACCGCCGGCATGATCACGATGATCGACGACGCCGTCGGCGCGCTCGTTCAGACGCTCAAGGACACCGGGCACTATGACAACACGGTGATCGTCTTCAACGCCGACCACGGCGACTACCTGGGCGACTTCAACCTGCTGCAAAAAGGCGCCTGGGCACAGCGGTCGATCCACCGCGTGCCGATGATCTGGTCGGACCCGAGTACCCGAACGGCCCGCAGCAGTACCGCACTCGCCTCGACCATCGACATCGCCGCAACCGTGCTCGACCGCGTCGGGGTCGACCCGTACAACGGCATGCAAGGAAGGAGCTTTCTCGAGGCGGTGCACGGCGACGCCACGCACCGGGATGCGCTGCTGATCGAATTCAACGACGGCTTTGCCCGCGACGGCTTCCAAGAGAGTGCGCGCGTGCGCACCGTCGTGACCCACGACTGGCAGCTCTCGGTCTACAAGGACCAGGACTGGGGCGAGCTCTACGACCTCGCCAACGACCCGAAGCAAACCCACAACCTCTGGGACAACCCCGACCACGCCGCGACCAAGGCGCGCCTGTTCGAAACCCTCACGCAGCTCTTGATCGGCCAGATGGACGACAGCCCGCTGTCGCGCCGCCTCGCGTGAGTCGGCACGTGTGCGCCCGTCAGTGCGCGCACAACTCGGCAAACATCTGCTCGGTGTTCCCTGCGTGGGCCAGGTCTGCCCGCACCCGCACCGGCCGTGCCGTCACGCTCGGGTGGTTCGAGCTGGCGATCAGGCAGCGGCCGTTCAGGGCGAACTCACCGCGCGTGATACACCCCCAGACCCAGTGTGCGTGCACGGTGGCAACAGTCGGATCAATCGTGTCTGGTCCTGCCCGACTCTGCACCGACATCAGCTCAACACCCCGAACGAACGCCGGTTCGGCGAGCCGGTCAGTCGGCTCGAACGCAGCTGTCTCGGCGACCGTCTCACCCAGCATCCGCCAGCGGGCCACGCCCGAAAGTTGACAGTCATTGGTCGACAGCTGCACCAGGAGCAGCATCGCGTCAATCAGCATCGCCTGACCGTCGTTGAGGTACAACGGCACGGGGTCATCATATGCCAAGCCGGGAATACGCATGGCCGGTGCGTGCAGGAGCGACACCAGTGCGTTGTCGAGGTGCCGTCGTGCCATCATCTGTCGCAGGCTTTCACGCAGCGGAAAGTAGCCATCGAGGATATCCTCGAACACTGCGCCAGTGTCCGCAACGATCACGCCTGTTGACACACGCCGCTCAAAACAGGTTGAAGTATTCGGTTTGCTCCCAGTCGGTCACCGCAGCGAGGTAACGCGACCACTCGGCACGCTTGAGACACAACAGGTAGTCCACCACTGACTCGCCCAGCGTGTCGCGGTAGAGCGCACTGTCCGAAAAGGCCTCGATCGCCGCCAACAAACTGTCCGGTAACGCTGCTGCCGTTTCGGCATACGGCGTATTTGACGGCGGCGGCGGGGACTCACTGCGCGCGATGCCGTCGAGCCCACTGAGCAACTGCGCAGCGAGCGCGAAATAGGGGTTGACGGTGGCATCGGCAACGCGGTTCTCGAGCCGGCTGGCGGCATCGCCGGGTGTCAGTAACGCCCGGACCATCGCGCCGCGGTTGTCATAGCCCCAGGCCACGCGGTTCGGCGCCAGTTGGTAGTCACTGAAGCGCTTGTAGCCGTTGACCGTCGGCGTGGTCAGCAAGCACGACGCCGGCGCGTGACGCAACAAGCCGGCGATCCACCCCGCGGCCTCTGCCGTCAGTTCACCGGCCTCAGCCGGCATGAAGGCGTTTCGCCCCGACTCGGCATGCAAAACCGATTGGTGGATGTGCCACCCGTTGGCCGCTGCGTGGGGCAGCTTGGGCCGGGCCATGAAGCTCGCGTGCAAGCCGCGTCGGTGGCACATCTCCTTGACCAGGGCCCGAAACAACACGAACCGACGCGCCTGCGTCATCGGGTCGGTCGGCTCGAAGGTGAATTCGAATTGGCTCGGGCCCATTTCGATCTCGACCGTTCGCACGCCGAGACCCGTGGTTTGCGCTGCCCGACGCAGTTCGTCGAGCAACGGCTCCACTTCGGCGTAGCGGGCGTCGGTCAGAAACTGCCAACCCTGGGTGAGGTTGCGCGTGCCGACGGCGGCCGGTGGCATGCTGGCCTGCGCGTGATCGAGCGCAGGGTCAATCCGTTCGAAGACCTGAAACTCGGCCTCGAGCCCCACCACCGCCTGCAGACCGTGATGCGCGAGGCGCGCCACAGCGCGAGCGAGGATCTCGTGCGACGAGAACGCGAGCGGCGAGCCGTCGCGCGCGTGGAGCGTGCAGAACACACGGCGCGCGTGGGGTGACCCGGGCACGGGGGTCGCGGTCGTGAGGTCGGGCGCCGCGAGCACGTCACTCGCGCCATTGAGCGCCATACCGGCCACACTTGCCCCGCCTTCCCACACCGGAAACACCGTCTTGTGTGCGGTGTCCTTGAGCAACAGCGTCGAGGGCATGCCAATGCCGTGCGCACACGCCGACAGAACCGCATCGACCACCACCGTCTTGCCGCGCAAGATGCCGTGCTGATCAACAAAGACCAATCGAACCGTCTCCACGCCGTCGGCGTCAAAGCCGGCAAGCACCTCGGCTGCGGCCAGGCAGTCCGCCTCCGAGCGTATGCCCGCCGCAACGAGGCCACCCGAGCGCAGTGCCGTGTCGATGCCGTTGCCCACGTTCACACGGCGGGCCAGGGGCACGCTGCACGGCGTTCGCGGTCGGCCTGGGCGCTGGCGCGTTGCCAGTCAGCCGTCGGTGCAATCGCATCGTTCGACAGTGGACCTGTGAGCGAGGCCGCAGTGCCGTCGTGCATCGGCAATTGCAGGCTGTCGCCCCGCGCCACCGCGGCAATGGCCTTGCGCAGCATCCGCCGATTGCGGATGACGGCGACATCGCTGCGCCCGAGGTGCTCACGCGTGCGGTCCTGAATACTGCCCATCATTTCCACAGCCCATTGGTCGTGCACGTTGATGTCCAGACCCATCCCCGTGTAAGTGAGTGTCGCTTGCTCGTGCGGATCGTAGCCGTAGTCGTTATCCCGGTGTTTTACAGGCTTGTATTCCGGCAGTTCGTGCTCTGCCAGGCGCTGGGCCCGCATCACTGCCTTGTCCACCGGTTGGTCAAAACTCGTGAACAGGGTGTACCAGTAGCAATGCTCGTCGTCGACGGGCACGTGCCACTGGGTGATGGTCATCTCCCGTGACATCGGGATGCAGATGGCTTGTGGGAAGATCGCATTGGTCACACGGACGTGCGTGTGACCGTTGTCGAGGTGTCTCAGGGCGGTGATCTTCAAACCGTACTCGGTCTCATCGACGCTGATCTCCGGCCGCGGGTACTCGCGCAGGATGTAGGTCATCGGCAACTCGGTGCCGGCGGCTTTGTCGCGGAACTGCTTGCCGTACGCGGCTTCGGGATCGTCGTCTTCGAGAAAGCGGTGCAGGAAGCTCGCGTGCGCGGGGTCGATACCGATCTCAAGAGCCTGAAGCCAGTTGCACGCCCAGAGCCCCTTGAAGGCGAACACGTGGCTGTCTGGCGCGCGGAAGCAATCAAAATTGGGCAGCGCCGGTGCCTCACCCGGGCCGAGGTAGGCGAACACCACGCCCCGTCGCTGCACAGTGGGGTACGTCGGGCCCTGCGCGTCGACCTCGACCCGATCAGGATACCGCATCGGGCTCTCTTCGGGTGTGGGCCGCCGCGTGACCAACTGCCATTGATCGCCACGCGGCACCATGGCAAGCCGTTCTCCAAGCAGGTTGACGGGCACCGCTCGACCCGTTTCCAACTCGTCCATCAGGCAAGCGGGCTGCCAGTAGTGTCGCAGCACGGCACCGGCTTCCGCACCCGGCCCCACACGCGTGAGCTGGTCGTTCAACCGTTGAGAAATCATGTCATGTCACTCCCGTTCGACCAGTCCGGCGTCGGCGCGGGCTCGCCCTGCCCGACATACGCATAGATCCGCCCGTCGACCTCGTGCAGCGGCACCATGGGCACCTTGATCGCCTTGTACATGACCGAGCCCGGCGGCTCGGCAGGCTGCTCCACACACTGACCAGACCGGTCGAAATGCCAACCGTGGAAAGGGCAGCGTATGCCATTGTCTTCCAACCGACCAAAACACAAGTCCGCGCCACGGTGTGGGCAGTGACGACCGATGAGCCCCAGCTCACCGGTGTCATCCTGGAACAGGATGTACGGGCGGTTGCCGATCACCACCGGCAGCAACGGACGCGGCTCGACCAAGTCGCTGCGGTGCGCGACAAACGCCCAGGGCGCCGAGGCGTCGGGATCGATCACGGTGTGGGGAGCCGGCATGATTCACCCAATAGTGTGCGATAATCGCACATATGTGTTATTAGTGAAAATAGAACAGCGCCGTAGGAACTGTCAACGTGAACAACAGCCAGGGCTCAGCCACCGTGTCCAAGGGCCTGAAGGTCCTGGCGTGCTTTTCGACGCCGAGGCGCAGCTTCACCATGGCCGAGATCGCCAGACACACCGGCTTCGATCGGGCAACCGCTCGACGCCTGTGCTTGAGTCTGGTCGAGGCAGGCTACCTCAGCCTCGTCGGCCGCGAGCTGAGCCTGACGCCGAAGATCTTGTCGATCGCAGGGGGCTACCTCGGCGCCAACGACATCGGCCTCTCTGTTCAGCCCGTGCTCGACCGTTTCGCGGAATCCGAGGGCCGTGACATCGCGCTTGCGGTCAAGGACGGCGATCAGGCCCTCTACGTCGTGACCTCGCGCAGTGATGCATCGCGGTTGTCGTTCGGGCTCACTGTCGGCAGCAGCTTGCCACTGCCGAGCACGGCTGTCGGGCGCGCGTTGCTCGCCCAGTGTCCCGCCGCCGAGATCGGTGCCGTCCTCGCGCGCGTCCCGCTGCCCCGACACACCGAACAGACGCGCTGCGATCCAGCGGCGATCGAGGCCGCCGTGGCAGACGCAGCGGCCACAGGCTACGCCTACGTCGAGAACGAGTTCGAATTGGGCGCTGCCGCCATCGCCGTCCCGGTCGGCACCTTGTCGGGCAGCCCGGCTGTGGTGGGCACGACACAGACCGTGAACGCGTTCGGCACAGCGGTGCAGCGCGAACGGGCGTTGGACGCCCTGCGCCAGACCGCGATGACACTGCGTCGACTCTCGCTGTTCGCACAGACAGCACCAGGCTTGTCAGCCCGTTGAGCTGCGTGCTCGACACTGCGAGCCGCTGATCGCCCCCGACATCGACACCGCTCAACGCTGCCGCGAGCACCTTGAATACAAAAAACTGTGGCGCCACGCGTGCAGGTGGGGTGTCGAAGAACAGATCCGTGTGATCGCCGCCGCTTGCCGCCACCAGGCGGCCTACGCCGCCCTACACCGGCATCAATCGACCGCGCTGAACACCGGTTTCAGCACTGGCCGCGCCTCGGGCGGTTCGGCAGCCGCAGCGGGGTTGCCGCTCTGGCCAGAGTGCCGCACGGTCGCCAACCGACTCAGTGCCACGTCTCGCGGTAGTTACCCGGGGCCACGCCTTTCCACGCCGAGAACGCGCGAATGAACGAGTTGGTCTCGTTGTAACCCAGCAGAAAGGCGATCTCGGCCAACGGTAGTCGCGACGCGGTCAGGTAGTGATCCGCCAGTTCCTCGCGCACCGATTGCAGCACGTCGTGGTAGCTCACTGACTCGGCCGTGAGCTTGCGCTGCAGTGTGCGTTTACTGACAGCGAGTCTGTCAGCCGCGACGTCGATCGAGCACAACCCGGCTGGCAGCAGCTCGAGCAGCACCGCGCGCAGACGCTCGGACACCGTGCTGTCCGTGTCCAGGTTTGCGAGGCGGGTGTTGAGTTCCGATTCAAAGAACGCCCACATCCGGGCATTGGCTGTCAGGAATGGACGGGCCATGTCCACGGATGAAAAGCCCAGCACGGCGGCCTTGCCAGTGCGCACACGGCAACCGAAATACTGCTCGTACTCGGCGCGTTTCTCCGGCCATTGCGACACACAGACCTCCACCGGGCACACGCGGTGCCGCGTGGCCAGGCGTGCCAACTGGGTGAAAAAGGTGAACTCGGCAAGCTCGAGCGCCGTCGGCATGGGCCCGTGGTCGTCATAGCACGACAGCGAAAGCCGAGTCACTGCGGGCTCGCGATGGATCGCCATGTGCATCGGGCCAATCAGGGGCTTGTATTGCTGGATTCGCGTCAACGCCACATCGAGATCAGGGCTGCAGACCGCGGCGAACAACGGCGGATCGAACGCCTCCACCGACAACGCCTCGGCCAGCAGCAACGCCATCTCCTGCTCACCGGTGGCCTGCTCGAGACCTCGCCACAAACGGTAATACTCATCCGGCGTGAGCGTGGCGTCTGCGCGGTTGAACAGGTCTGCCGGCAAGCCGGCGTGAGTCAGGGCGGATTCGACGTCAACCTGCATGTCCTGCATGAGCAACGCCCAGCCCGGTTGCACCTTGAAGTGGCTTGCCCGTTTCACCTTGCTACCGCCCCGGAGCTAGTGGGATTTTTCCATCGCCTTGCGTGACATCGCAAGCACGGTCTTTCGCGGCAACAACGGTATCACCCAATTCAGCAGGAACTTGAGTTTGCCCTCGTTGAACGCGACCAGCTCGCCAGCTTCCATAGCGTCATAGCCACAGCGCGCAACCGATTCGGCCGACTTGGCCGTCTTGAAGATATCGACACCTTCAAGGTCGCCAGCCGCAACAAAGCCGGTCGCGACGGCGCCCGGGCACAGCGCGGTGACGGTGACATTGTGTTCGGACAGCTCTTCGGCAATCGCCTGCGAGAACGACGTGACGTACGCCTTGGTGGCGTAGTAGACGGCTTGCAGGGGCCCCGGCATGAACGACGCTGTCGACGACACGTTGAGCACACGGCCTTGTTTGCGTGCCACCATGCCCTGCAGGTAGAGGTGGGTCAGGTCGGTCAGACTGACCATGTTCACCTGCATCATGCGCTGTTCGGCCGCCAGATCGCGCCCGTGAAACACGCCATGGCCGCCAAATCCGGCGTTGTTGATCAGCGTGTCGATCTGCAGACCCAGGGCCTCGGTCTGCTCGAAGATCGCCTGCGCCGCGCCGGACCGGGACAAGTCCTGCGCAATCACCGTGACGTCGACGCCGTGGGCTTGTGAGAGCGAATCGGCGATCTCGTCGAGTTTGTCTTGCGATCGGGCGACCAACACCAGGGCGCCGCCACGTTGGGCGTGGATGCGCGCGAGTTCCAGTCCGATGCCGCCGGAGGCGCCAGTGATGAGAGCAGTGTTCGGCATGTCGAGCTACCGGTCAGTTGAGTGTGGCTTGAATCGTATCGGTTCCGAGGCCAGAGGCCGCAATCAGAACGCGCCAACTGACTCGCCAAAGGTGCCACCCTGGCCAACGCGGATTCGGCGGGCGCGCCGCGCGCCGCCGGGTGCGATCCGACGCGCGCGGTGGTAGCGTCAGATGCACTTCCCCCGGAACCGACCATGCCATGAAGCGCCTCTACGATTTCAGCCGCAACCCGGCCACCCGCAACTTCACTGTCGCCGACCTCAGGGCGCTGAAGGGATCGAGTCAGACCCTGTCGATGTCCAACCCCGCGGACCGCGATCAGATCCGTGCGTGTGTCGAAGCCGGTATTGACCTCTTCGTGGTCGGCAGCGAGCAGATCGAGGACGTGCGCGAACTCGCACCGGCGCACTTCACCGGCGTTGGCTCGACCTGGGCGCAGTTCGGCTCGGACGAAGAGATCATCGCGCACGCGTTCGACGGCATGCGCCGCGGGGCAGACATGTACTATACCTTGCGGTCCTTCGACGTGATGGAGCGACTCGCCCGCGAGGGCATACCGGTGCAGAGTCACATCGGCCTGATACCGACCTTCAGCCACCACTGCGGCGGCCTGCGCGCGTTCGGCCGCACAGCCGACGAAGCCCTGCAGATCTGGAACACACTCAAGCGCATGGAAGACGTCGGCGTGTTCGCCGTGGAGGTCGAGTGCATCGCGGAGGACTTCCTGAGCGCTGTCAACGACAAGACCACGGTCGTGACCTTCTCGCTCGGCTCGGGTCCCGGGGGGGATGCGGTCTTCTCGTTCGTCGCCGATGTCTGCGGCGAGGCGAGCGAAGAGGACACGCCGCCGAAACACGCGCACGCGTTTGGCGACGTTGGCCGACTGCACCAGCAGATCCACACCGAACGTGTTGCGGCCCTCGGCGAATTCCACCGTGAAGTGACCGCAGGCCATTTCCCCTACGCGTCCACCAACATCGGCATGCACGCAGGCGAGCGCGACCGGTTTCTCGAGGCACTGGACCGATGGGCGCCCACACACCAGTGAGCGGCCCGGGGCAGCCGGCGCACAGCAGCCGGGTCAGAACACCCCGTTGCCGTTGCGCACCTTGCCACCCGTGAGCAGGCTGTAGAGGCGCATCGAGAAGCCGATGCCCTGAATGGCATCCCAGTGCTCGACCAGCTGCCCGTCCACCACGCGCCAGGTGTCCATGATGTTCAAGCCCTGACGGTCGTCACCGCGGTGAGCCGCCTTGAGGGTGGCGTGGGAATGCAGGACCACGTGTTCACCGTCGACATGCACGTGCTTGACGTCGTAGCTGAACTCGGGCGCGCGTGCGACCAGGTCGCGCACGGTGTTGATAACGCCCTCGATGCCGTCGGCGATGTTGCGGTTGTGCTGCCGGTAACGCTGGCCGCCGAAGCGCGCCAGGACAGCGTCGAAGTCGTGGTCGTTCATGATCAGTTGCGCAAACCCGATGACAGCTTGGGCGTTGCGTCGATCGCGGTCACTCCAGTGCGGTTTCGCCAGCGGTTCGAAGTCAATGGTGGGTACGCTCATACGCAATTCCTCGGCGTGGACAACAGGGTCATTTGCTTGCATTTTGCAAGTTATAATTTTTGCTTGCGAGTTGCAAGTGAAATACGATGTTCTCGTACCCTAAGCCACGAGCTTCCGCCATGCCACGGCGTTCAGATTGCCCCGTATCCAACGTGTTGGACCTGGTCGGTGACAAATGGAGCCTGTTGATCGTGCGCGATCTGCTGTTTTTCGGACGCCGCTCCTACTCCGAACTGCAGAGCGCCGACGAGCGTGTGGCAACGAACATCCTGTCGAACCGCCTGGCTCGCCTCGAGGCCCACGGGATCATCTCCAGGCAACGCGACCCGGAGGACCGGCGGCGGAAGCTCTACGGCTTGACCGCGGCCGGTGTGGACCTGCTGCCGATCGTGTTGGAAATGATCCTGTGGAGCAGCAAACACGACCCGAACACGAACGCACACGCCCAGTTGGTTCACCGCGCGAAGCACGATCGCGAGAACCTGGTGCGCGATATCCGCGTGCGCCTGGCGCGTTGAACGATAGGTGCGTCGCCGCTGCCGAGGTCTGGCAGCCGACACGCGGTGTGTTGTCGGGGTTTTACCGGACGCGAGCACGCGGCCAGCGGTGTACCCTGTTCGTTTTCCTGTCTGGAAGGACCTCGACATGACCCGCAACCGACTGTTTGCCGCCGTTTTCTCCACCCTGCTGTTCGCTGCGCCCGTCGCCGCCGACGACGGCATGGTCACCGTCGCCAGCCCGCACACCGTGGCCGGCACAATCGACCGTCTGGCGGCCGCGCTCGAGAGCAAGGGCATGACCGTGTTCACGCGCATCAACCACGCGGCGAATGCCACCAAGGCCGACCTCGCATTGCGCCCGACCGAAGTCCTGATCTTCGGCAACCCCAGGATCGGCACGCCGTTGATGAACTGCGCGCAGCGCCTTGCCATCGACCTGCCGCAGAAGATGCTCGCCTACGAGGACGAAGAGGGCCAGGTCCACCTCGCCTACAACGCGCCGGACTACCTCAACGCCCGCCATGGCGCGTCGGCGTGTGACGCGGTGTTCGCCAAGGTCACCGGTGCACTGGCGAATTTCGCCAAGGCGGCCACCGCGCCCTGACCCCACGCTCGGCGCGAATTTCGCAACGCTCTACCGCATCACACCGCCGCGCCACACCCCGTCGGCGCCCGATCGGTTGGAGGTTGCGTCGCGATGGTTGTTGTTTGGGCCCTGCTTGTCCTTGTTCTCGGCTCGCTCGGCCCGATTGCAGCCATCGCCGTCTTCAGGCTGTACCGCGCGCACCAGCGTTTGTCTGACCGGGTCGATTCCCTCGAGCAGACACTCGCGAGCGCCAGAACCACACCATCCGCCGCACCGGGTGATCCCGCGCCAGTGGCAGAACCAAGCGTCGACTCCGACGCGCCGCTCACCGTCGTACCGGGCGCGTTCGTCGGCCCCCCGCGACGTGCGACCTGGGCCGGGCCGGACAGGCCGGTGCAATCGCCTGGCCGTGCCGCCGGATTCGACGCGCTGCTGGGGTGGTTGCGCGAGAACTGGGTGCTCACGGCCGGTGCTGTGTCGCTCGCCTTTGCCGGTGTGTTCCTCGTGCAATACGGCGCCGAACACGGCTACCTGACCCCGACTGCGCGCGTCTGGTGTGCCATGGCACTCGGTGCGTTGCTCGTCGGTGGCGGCGAGGCTTTGCGCCGCCGACACGGCGACGACACGGAGCCCACCACCCGTTTCTTGCCCTCGGCCCTCGCCGGCGCCGGCGTCTTCACCCTGTTCGCCGCGGTGCTCGCCGCACGCGGCCTGTACCAGCTCATCGAGCCACTGACCGCCTTGATCGCCCTCGCCTCGATCGCGGCTGCAGCGGTGCTGCTCGGGTGGTTCTACGGGCCCTTCCTGTCGGCCGTCGGCATCGTCGGCGCCCTGATTGCCCCGTACCTCGTGGGTGGTCGTTCGGACACACCGTGGGTGCTGTCGTATTACTTCGCCGCCCTCGCCACGACCGCGCTCGCAATCGACAGCATCAAACGGTACGCCTGGCTCGCCGTCATCGGCCTCGGTGGCGCGACGGTATCGGTCTGGACGATTTACCTGACATCGGGCTTCCCCGCCCACTTCCTGATCGCGAGCGGCCTGTTGGCGGGTGCCGCACTCACGGTGCCCTCGCATCAGTTGCGCCCGACGGTGTCCGGCTCTCCGGTGTCGGGCCTGGCGTTCAAGCTGCCGCTTCCGGGCCTCCCGGTCTGGTTGGGCTGGCTGGCGGTGGCCAACGCGAGTGCGGCGGCGGTGGTCGTGGGTGTCGCCACCGACATCGCACACAACGGCCAGGCGCTCATCGCGTTGGCTGTCACGCTGGGGGTGGCGTTGTTCTGGACGGCACGTTCGACGGCCTTCATTGACCTCGCGCTCTGGCCCTGCATCGCATTTGTCACGGTGGTCGCGTTGCAACCCCAGCTGGAGGGCGGCCTCTACAGCGACTTCACACGACCGCTCGACGAACGCGAGCGCCCCGCTGCCACTGTGTGGGCGATCGTGGCAGTCGCGCTGCTGACCAGCGTCCTTGGCTTCGTGCGACAGCGGCAGTGCGAAACACCGTTGTTTGCCCGTTTGTTCTGCGCCGGCAGCGCCGCGTTCACGGTCGCGGTCGTCTTTGCCCTGGAGTGGCAATGGTTACCCGCAGCGCACTACGGCAGTACCCATTGGGCGCTTGGCATTGCAGCGGCTGCAGCCGGCGTGGCGATCCTCAGCCGACAGAGCGCTCACCAGAGCGTCGCGGACGCACCGATGCACGCAGCGCTCTACAGTATTGCAGCCCTGACGCTACTCGGACTGTCGCTGTTCGTGGCGTTCACGCACACCGCCCTGACGCTCGGCCTGGCCGTGTTGACGCTTGCGGTCACCGTGCTCGACCGACGCTTCGCGTTGCCGCTGCTGCCCGCCCTGGTGAAGGTCGGCGTCCTGATCGTGGCATACCGTGCGGTGGTGGATCCGGGCGTCACCTGGGCGACGCGGACGTTCGATGCCCCGCCTGTGCTCGATGTCCTGCTCGCCTACGTCGGACCGCTGCTGGTGCTCGGTCTTGCGCGTGCGACCGTGCGGACCACACAGCCAACGCTTCGGGTCAGCATTGCGTGCGGCATGTGGAGCGTCGGTGCGGCCGGGGTCTTTGTCGTGCTGGTCCGCCTGTTGCCCGGTCGCGGGCTGGAGAGCCACTGGGGCATGGGCCTGTTGGCCGCGCTGTGGCTGGTGGCGTGCCTGGCTCAATTGCGCCAACTCAGCGGCGCCGGCCGGTTCGAGCAAAACCTGCGTGGCATTGTCGCGTGCGCACTCGGCGCGCTGGTCGTCGGCGCCGTGGCCGCCGGCTTGTTCGGCTTCAACCCGTTGACGTCGGCCAGGGAGGCCGTCGTTGGTCCGCCTGTCCTGAACTCCCTCGCGCTGGCCTACCTGCCTGTTGCCGCGGTGCTCGGACTCGCCGGTTTGCGTCTTGAGACCCCCTGGCGCCACACGTCGACACTGCTGCTCAGTTTGGCCTCCGGCTTTGCCCTGTGGTACCTCGCTCTCGCCATTCGCCACGTGTGGCAGGGGCCGAACCTGTCACAGCCGGGCGTGCTGGACGGCGAGCTCTACAGCTACACCCTTGCCATGATGGTGATCGCTGTGGGCCTGCTGACAGTGGCCTTCCTGCGACGGAACGCGCGGTTGCGCACCGTTGCGATGGCAGCGGTCGGCGTGACCATCGGCAAGGTGTTCCTGATCGACATGGCCGACCTGACCGGCCTGATTCGCGTGTTGTCGTTCCTGGGTCTCGGCCTCGCTCTGATTGGTCTGACCTGGCTCAGCCGCGTGATGGACGCCCAGTGGGGCACAACCGCCACCAACACCGACGACGGTCCCGAGCCGGCGCCTGGCTAGGCCACCAGGCAGCGGTTCCGGCCCTGCGCTTTGGCGGTGTAGAGCGCGCGGTCGGCGCGCACGAGGATCGAGGGCAGGCTGTCGCCGCGCAGGTACTGGGCGATGCCGCAGGACACGGTGACCGAGAGCGTCTCGGTGTCCGAGGTGTGCACCAGCGCAGCGATGTGCGCACGCACCGCCTCGGCCCACTGCAGCACCGCCGGGTGGTCGGCGTCGCGGATCACCGAGACGAACTCCTCACCGCCGAGCCGGGCTGCGAGGTCCCCTTCGCCCGTGTGTTCGCGCAACACCGCGGCCGTCGCCTTGAGCACCGCATCGCCGACGTGGTGGCCGTGGGTGTCGTTGACGCGCTTGAAGTGATCGATGTCCCAGATGATGCAGTGCAGCTCGCCCGCGCGCGTCGCCTTCTCGAGCCAGCCCTTCATGCTGTCCTCGAAGGCCCGCCGGTTGTAGAGGCCCGTCAGGAAGTCGTGGGACGCCGTGTTGTGCGCCTCGACCAGCGCTTGCCGCGTGCTCGAGAGCTCCGTTTCGAGTTTTGAGAGCCGGCGTGAGAGCTCGCGCGTCTCGCGTGCGGCCTGCTCGCGGGCCGAGCGTGCGGCTTCGGCGTACTGGTCCATGCGCGTCCGGATCGCCCGCGCCCGCGTGACGACGTGCTCGCGCACCTCGCTGAGCGAATCGCTGTGGTCGAAGATCGACACGATGTCCACCGACTGATCGGACACCGCCCGGTGCACCGCGAGCGCGTCGGACAGCGCCGCCGCGTCGCGTTCACCGAGCGCACCGAGGAAGTTCTCGACCACGCCCAGTTCGCTGCCGAGGTGCCAGACCAGGTGGCGCATCTGCTTGTCGCGCGTCACGAGTTTCTGCAGCACCTTCTCGAGCAACACGGTGAATTCGTCGAGGATGCGCTCGAGCTCGCCGAGCTCGAGGGTGTCGTCGCGCAGACAGTCGATCAAACCCTGCGCCTGCTCGTAGGCGACGCGGTCGAGCGGCAAGGTGGTGACCATCGCGCTCAGTCGCTCGCGCACCGCGGCGTTCAACGTGGTCTCGCCGAGCGCGTCGCCAATCGGTGCGAGTGCGTCGGCGAGCGGGTCACCGGCCTGCAGGCGCGCCGCGGCGGCCGACTTCGCACGGCCAGCGGGCAACACCCTGTCGAGGGCGGCGCCGACCGCGTCGCGCGCGGCGAGCTCGTGCGGGCGCAGCGCATCGGCGTCGAGTGCGCGCTGGTAAATCGACAGAAACTCGCCCGCCAGCTCGCTGATGGCGTCGATGTCCTCACGGTTGGTGCTGACGCCGCGCGCCAGGCGCCGCGCCGCGTCCACGGTGGCGTCGTTGGCCGCGTAACCGAGCCGTGACAACGCCGGAATCACATCACCGAGCACGTCCGCCTGCTGGTACGCTTGCTGCCGAAAGGCCTCGGCCTCCTTTTGCAGCAGCGCGACGCGCGCTTCCAGTTTCTGGAGTCTGTCAGCAGACACCCCGCCCTCCCGATTGTCCCTGAGCGCCGCGACAGGCGTGCCCGCCTGCGATCAACGCGTGTCGTCAGGGTATCGGCAGGCCGGGTTCGACCTTCACGCCGGTCACACCGCCAGACGGGCAGCCTGAACCGCCGCGCAGCCGAGTGGCACCCGCCCACACGCCGGGCCACCCGTGGGGGCACAGGGGACACAGGGGGGCAGCCGCCCCGTTCAGGGCACCGCGAAGGTCAGCGAGGCCCAGAGGGTCTGCCAGACCACCCCATCCTTGCTGCCGGCCGGCGCCGGCCGCAAGTGGACGGTGTCCACGAGGTAGCTGTGGCCGGCCTGTACCGGCAGCATCGCCACACCGGCCTCGTCGGTGCGGTGCAGCGTGGTCACCACCTCGCCGTCAGCGCCCTTCTCGAACAGCTCGATCTGGACGTCCGCGCGCGGGGCATCGGCAAGGAAGGCCTGCACCGGCATGCCCTCGCTGAGGTCATCGAGGTAGGGGTTGACGAGCGCCACGAGTTCGATTTCGAGGCCAACGCGGCGGTCCGAACCACGCGCGTCGCCCACACCGACAAGGGACTTCGCAAAACGCCGGTAGCGCTCGCGGAAATCGGCCGCCGGGTGGCCGAGCGCGACGTGCTCGGCCTGGGTGAGGTCGAAATCCTTGTGGTCAATGAAGTTCTGAAACTTCTCCCAGTTCGGGTAGCGCAGCCGCTGGGTTTCGGACTGCACCACGAGGATGCCGAGCCCGCTCTCGGCCGGCTCAACCGACACCGCGGGCCGCCGCCCGAGATCACCGGTGATCGCCTGTTGTGATGCACCAACGATAAAGTCATGCTTCGCGTACCGGCTCGGGATAAACGAGAGCCGGTTGCCTTCGAAGTGCTCGCCGTTGCGAAAGTGCGCGACGACCTTCTCAGACGCCGCCACGGTGTAGGCCTCGGGCTCGATCCAGAACTCGTGCGCGTGCCCCGGGGCCACCAGCCCACACAGCAACACCCACGCAAAAAGACGACAGCACATGACACTCACCGAAGCGGCGTACGGGTTCGCCATTAAAGCGCGCAAAGCCGCAAAGTCAACCGGCGCGGCAACGCTGATCGCCCTTGGCTGCGCCGCGACGGCGCACGCACACGAGGTCGAGCCCGCCATTGTCAACGTCACCGTGGCAGCCGAATCGGTCAGCGTTGAGATCACGCTTTCGCTTGAACCCATCATTCTCGGTATCGACCTCGATGGCCTCGAGGACACCGATGATGCCGTCGATTCCGAGGCTTACGACGTGCTTCGGCTCGCGTCCCCGGAGGAACTCAAACCGCAGTTTGATGCCGTGTGGCCGACGATCAAACCCAAGATTCGATTGCACGCAGGCGAGGCGCGGCTCGACCCGGTCATCGCATCTCTCGTCATACCCGACATCGGCAACGCCATCCTCGCCCGCGAAAGCGTGCTGTTGCTGACGGCGGATCTGCCCGCCGACGGCGCCCCGGTGCGCTTCGGTTGGACTGCCGACCTCGGCAGCTTGATTGTCCGGCAACTCGATGCAGACGGGGTGGTTGGCTATGCCGCGATGCTCTCGAGCGGGGCTGACTCCGCACCGATGCCGCGCACCCAACCGGCCGAGCTGAGCCTGGCTCAGACGCTGCTGCACTACACCGTGGTGGGTTTCGAGCACATCATTCCGAAGGGCCTCGACCACATCGTGTTCGTGCTCGGCCTGTTCTTCTTCTCGCTCGCGCTGAAGCCGTTGATTTGGCAGGTCACGGCCTTCACCCTTGCCCACTCGGTGACACTGGCGCTCGCCAGCCTCGGCCACATCAGCGTGCCGGCCAGCGTGGTGGAGCCGCTGATCGCGCTGTCGATTGCCTACGTCGCGGTCGAGAACCTGCGCGGCGGCGAGATCACCTGGGTGCGCACCGCGGTGGTGTTCGGCTTCGGGCTGTTGCACGGGCTCGGCTTCGCCTTCGTGCTCGGCGACGTCGGGCTGCCGCCCTCGCAGTTCTTCGCCAGCCTCTTCGCGTTCAACGTCGGCGTGGAGATCGGCCAACTCGCGGTGATCGCGGTCGCCTGGCTCGCACTCGGCCTGCCGTTCGGCAAACGCGCGTGGTACCGCCGCGGCATCGCCATCCCCTGTTCACTCGCGATCGCCGCACTCGGCGTCTACTGGACTGTGGAGCGGGTGTTTTTCTGAATCCGGTTTTCTCAGCCGGCAGCACAGGTGCGAACGCGGTCTAGAGGTCGTCTGCGTCACGACACACATCGCGAATCAGGTCGACCACCAGGGCCGCCGCCGGACTGAGTTCGTCGTGCGAGCGTGTGGTGATGCCGATCGGCGTGAGCGCGGTGTCGAGGTGCACATCCAATACTCGCAGCAGGCCGAACTGGGCTTCATCGCGCGCCACAGCGGACGACAGCAACCCGATGCGGTCTGTCGTGCGCAAAATTGACCGAACCGCCTGAACCGAGGAAACCTCCAGCACATCAGTCGGCAACTCGAGACCGTAGCGCCTGAAGGACGTGCGCACATCCCGCATGATCAACGCTTGTCGCTCGGGCATGACCCAACGCTCGGAGACCAGATCGCTCAGCTCGAGGTCCGCGTGGTCCAGGATAGCGTGCTCCGGCCCACAGACCACGCTGATGCCGTCGTACAGCAAGGGGATCTGACGCAGCCCGTCTATCGTGGCATCGGGCAAGCGACCGACAAGCATGTCGAGTTTGCCCTCGAGCAACAGCGAGGTGTTCAGCTGCGAGGCTCCGCTCGACATCGTCACGCTGATGTTCGTGTCGAGCGCGTCGAGACGCGCCACGACGCGCGGCATGATCTCCGGCCCGACGGCCGGCAACATCGCCACCGTGACATGCCCCGCACGCCCGGCTTTGCGCGCCCCGA
Organism: Pseudomonadota bacterium; assembly: GCA_039196715.1. Lineage (NCBI taxonomy): Bacteria > Pseudomonadati > Pseudomonadota > Pseudomonadota bacterium. The sequence continues at coordinate 59,133 of JBCCUP010000011.1, read as the reverse complement.
GGTGCTGTGCAGCGGACGTCATCTGGTTGACCATGATCTGCGCGTGTTGCGCAAACTGCTCACCGTAGGCGGTCAACGACATCCCCCGACGCGAGCGTTCGAACAGCAACACGCCGAGGGTGTTCTCGAGTTCCCGCAGCGCGTGGGTCAGCGCGGGCTGCGACATACCCCGCGCCTCGGCCGCTTTGTGCACCGTGCCGTGTTGCACGATATCGAGCACCAGCTGCAGCTGAACAAAGCGGATGCGTTCAAGCGCTCGCAGGCTGACGTCAGCCTCCGGTGTGGCCGAGCCGCCGCCGACACCGTCACTCACGAGGCACCAAACAATAGAATTTTTCTATCATAGGATAAATTATAGTGCCTTTATTGCTATCGGGCATTGTGCCAAGGTGTCGTGGACAAATTCGTTCAACGCACGCACACGCGTGCGAAAACAGGGGGAGAACATGAACACACGCACGGTTCTGGGGAGCGTGCTCGGCGCGCTGGCACTGGTGTCCACGGCCACCGTCAACGCGAGCACCGTCTTGTCCGCCCAGGGCGGCAGCGCTGGCGGATCGACCCACGTGCCGCTGGTCGCCTTTGGCAAGGCCGCTTCCGACGCCGAGGTCGCCGAGATTCAAGTGACCGACGGCAACACCTTGACCAAGACCCTGCTCGGGATTGCGACGGGCAAGGTCGATATGGGCATCATTCCCGTGGCCGCCACCGGTTTGCTGCGTGGCGGCAAGGGCCCGTACAAGAAGCTCGACGAGGGCACCCGAGGCGCGCTCAAATCCAAACTGCGTGCGGTATTCGGTTTCGATGCCGGGTACTACACCTTCGTCACCTTTTCCGATTCGGGCATCGAAAACTTCGACGATTTCAAAGGCAAGAAAGTCCTGGTCGGCCCACCGAGCGGCGCGGCGAGCAACAACTCGATCGCGATGATCGAAGCGGCCGCGGGCCTCAAGGCCGGCGACGACTACGAAGCGGTGAAGATGGGCTGGGGTGCGGTCAACCAGGCGTTCACCGACCGCAAGGTCGACGTGCTGATGCGGCCCGGTCCCTGGCCGAGTGCGCCGTTGATGCAACTGCAGGCTGCCGGCGAAGTGCGTGTCCTGGGCTTGCCCGCATCGGTCATCAGTGGACCGGTATCCAAGCGCACCGGCTTCGGTGGCTACGAGGTGGCGGTCAGCGACATGGGCGAAGGCAATTTCGTCTTCAGCGGTGAGGGCACAGGTGACGGCAACGTCAACCTGATCGCCTACAAGATGATGCTCACCGTCAACGAGAGCATGGACGAAGAGCTCGTGTACGGCATGACCAAAGCGTTTTTTGATCGCTATGACGACGCGATGAAGAGCGCTGCGTGGATGCCTGGCCTGAACATCAAACGCGTGATCACCGGGCTTGAGGAAGTGGAGATGAAACTTCACCCCGGCGCGATCCGCTACTACCAAGAAGCCGGTTTCAGCCTGCCCGACAGTGTGATGTGAGTCCGGTTTGAGCGCGGACGTGACACGCCCAACGGTGGGCGCCAGGCTGTCCAATGGCCTGGCGTCCGTCGTCATTCTGGTGGTCCTCGCCACCGCGGTGCCGGAGGGCGTCGGGGTTCCCACGCTGGACATCAGCGAGGAGTTTCTGAAAGCCGGTGCCTTTTTCCTGCTGATGAGCGCGCTGCTGTTGCGCGCTCCGTTTCAACAGTGGGTCTCGAGTGTCCGCGCACAACGCGCGCTCGAATGGGGGTGCTTTGCCGCCATCAGCCTGTTCACGTTCACCTACCTGCACGAGACGCTGATGGAGAAACCGGATCTCTTTCCGGTGTCCTGGCAAAGTTACGCCGACCCCATGTCGCGCTTGCTCGAAGGGGTACCCGACTGGGTCGCCTTTGCAGCCGTCAGTGCGGCTGTGGCCCTGCTCTGGATGAATTGGACCATCTGGGGCGCCGGCATCGCCGGCATTGCCATCGCCTGCGTGTGCTACGTCGTGATCGCCGCGATCGGCACCCACCTCGACTGGTTTTCCGGCAACAAATTCCTGTCCTACGTGCCCGCCGCAACCGACCCCAAGGGTGAACTGCACAAGTGGCTGATCGTCGGAGACGAACACTCCCTGCTCGGCCGCTTTCCGGGCATCCTGCTGAACATCGTCATTCCCTTTGTCGTGCTCGGCAGCCTGTTCTCGCAAACCGGCGGCGGTAAATCGCTGATCAAGCTCGCCTTCAACCTCAGCCGCAACTTGCGCGGCGGGCCCGGGCACGCGGCGATCATGTCATCGAGTATTTTCGGCACCATGTCGGGTGGCCCGGTGGTCAACGTGCTCGCGACCGGTACGCTGACCATCCCGATGATGCTCAAGCGCAAGTTCTCGCCGACCTTCGCCGGCGGCGTGGAATCCGCTGCGTCCTCGGGCGGGCAGATCGTGCCACCGGTGATGGGTGTGGCGGCGTTCTTTCTAGCCGATTTCACCGGCGTGCCCTACAGCAAAGTCGTGTTGGCCGCGCTGATTCCGGCGTGCCTCTACTACTTCACGCTGTTCATCTCGGTGTCGATCGAGGCGCGGAAAATGGACCTTCAGGCCATCGGGGACGACCTGCCTGCCGAATTTCAAATGCAGCGCCAGGACTACCTGAACCTGTGGATTGTCGGCATACCCATCGGCATCATCGTGGCAGTGCTCGCAAGCCAAGCCTTCTCCGTCACGGCGGCAGGACTCTTCGCGGTCACAGCGCTGGTGATCGTCTCGTTCATCGACCCCGATGTCCGTCAAAAGCCCCGGCTGCTGCTCGACGCGCTCGGCAACGCTGGCATCCAGGCGGCACGCATCATGTTGCTTTTCATGGCCGTCGCCATCGTCGCCGCGTCGCTCTCCGCGACGGGCTTTACCAATTCCTTTGGCACGCTGATCGCGCAGATTGTCGAGAACTCGCTGTCGTTCACCGTGTTTGGCGCCGAAGTGTTGCTGCCGGGTTACGTGTCTCAATTCCTGGTGTTGTTCGTCACCATGTTGCTCGCGCTGTTGCTCGGCATGGGTATGCCAACCCTGCCGGCCTACGTGAACGTCACCATCGTCATGGCCGCCGTGCTGGGCAACCTCGGGATCGGCTTGTTCACGGCCAACATGTTCGTCTTCTACTTTGCGGTGGCGTCGGCAATCACCCCGCCGGTGGCCATTGCGGCCTTTGCCGCCGCTTCCATCACGCGGGCGGACCCCTTGCAAACCGGTTTCAACTCGTTGCGGCTCGGTATCAGCATGTTTGTCATCCCGTTCGTCTTCGCCTTCTACCCCGAACTGCTGTTGATTGAGGAGGCGTTCGTTGCGGACACCACGTCGGGTCGGCTGCTGGCGTCACGGCCGGACGGCTTCGAAATAGGCCAGTTCATCAGCATCCTGCCGCGACTCTGCCTGTGCATCGTGCTGTTGGCGACCGCTTTCTCGCGCTTTGATGTACGCCGCGTGGGTGGCGCAGAATCTCTGCTGCGGATCGCGCTGGTCATACCGTGCCTGCTGCCGTCACCCACCGTATTCGTACCCGCCTGCGCTGTCGCCTTGCTGCTGTTGGTGCGAAACGCGTGGCGCGGACCCGCGAGCAATACCGCCCAAGCTTGACACGCTCGCCTCAGATGACCGACCGACCCAATTTCCTCTTCATCATCACGGACCAACAGCGCGCCGATTGGTTGGGGTGTGCCGGGCACCCGGTTTTGCGGACACCCCACATCGACTCGATCGCTGCGGAGGGTACGCGCTTCGAGAACTTTCACGCAGCCAGCCCCGTTTGTATGCCAAACCGTGCGAGTCTCATGACGGGCCGCTATCCGTCGGTACACGGCTTGCGTTACAACGGCTGCTGTTTGCCTGCCGGTTCCACGACCTTCGCCGATGTCCTCGCGCAGGCCGGATACCACACCGCCAGCATCGGCAAATCCCATCTGCAACCGTTTACCGGCATAGACGCAGAGCAACGCGTGGACCGCGACACGCTGGGCTTCTACCAAGAAGCGACCCTCACCGACCGCACGCCGTTTCTTGCAGAGGAATCCGCTCACCTGGCACGGGGCGTGACACAACCGGATTTTCCCGTGCCCTACTACGGCTTCAACCAGGTCGATCTGCTGACCGCGCACGGTTTCAAGTCCGGCGGCCACTACACGCAGTGGTTGCTCGCGCAGGACCCGAACGGACTGGCGCTGCTCGACCCCGCCAACCAATTGCGACACAACTACAGCTGCCCGCAGGCTGTCCGCCTGCCGATACCCGAGGGTTTGTACACAACGAGTTACGTGAAAGAGAGAGCGCTGGACTACCTCGACACGCGACGCGACACCGACCAACCGTTCTTTTCCTTCGTGTCTTTCAACGACCCTCACCACCCGTTCAACCCACCGGGGCACTACTGGGATCTCTACAACCCGGAAGATTTCACAGTCCCACCGGACTACGACGAGTTGCGCAATCCGATCCCGCCGTTGCAGCGGGTGCGCGCCCAGTACCTCGAAGGCGTGGCGCCCAAGACCATGGAAACGGTGTTCATGGCGCCGGCATCGGAAATCCAACAGGCGATGGCGTTGACGGCGGGGCTGATCAGCATGATCGACGACGCCGTCGGCGAGATCCTCGAACGCCTCAAGGCCAACGGCCTGTACGACAATACGGTCATCGTGTTCACCTCCGATCACGGCGATTTCCTCGGCGACTTCAGCATGCTGCTCAAGGGTGCGGTGCCCTATCGTGGGATCACGCGTGTGCCGTTCATCTGGTCAGATCCCGCAGACCGTGCTGCCAAGGTGTCCAATGCGTTGTGCTCGACCGTGGACATCGCCCCGACCCTGATCGAACGCGCCGGCCTCAAACCCTACTGGGGCATACAGGGTAAAGACATCACTGCCCTCGTCCACGAACCCACGGCATCCGTTCGAGACCGTCTGTTGGTGGAGTACGAGGACGGCATGGCTCGGTTCGGATTCGACACACCGGCACTGGTGCGGGCGCTGATCACGCCAGAGCACCGTCTGACCCTCTACAAGGAGCAGCCGTTCGGCGAGCTCTACGATCTTTCGAGCGATCCGATCGAACAGCACAACCGCTTTGATGATCCAAGCTGTGCAACACTGAGAGCCGAACTCATGCAGCAACTCGCCCTCGAGATGATGAACAACATGGAAACATCACCTCGGGCAACGCGGCGGGCCTGAACCGACATCACCGCCCGCTGCACGGTGATCCTGCTGCCCGCAGCAGCCGTCAACCCATCTCGGATGGAGAGTCGCCCGACGGCGGGGTCGGTGGCCTGATGGGCCGCGGGAACGCGCCTGTCCTCCGCAGGTCTGTGTCTGCATCTGCACACACCGAGCACCGACGCATGCGCGCCTCGTTCTGCCTTCTCGTGTGGGTCGCCAGCACCACCGCTGTGGTGGCCAACCCGGACCCGCACGCGCCCCTCTTCGGCACCTGGGGCACGGCCTCGCACTGCGCGCGGCTGCCAATCCAGCCCGGTGGTACCGTCCTCGCCGAGCCCTTCGAGGTCGGCCCGGACTGGTTGCGACACGGCACGCTCTGGTGCGCGCTGACCTGGGGCCCGGTGCAGCCGCGAGACAATGGCCTGTTCTCGGCCGCGCACGCGCGATGCGGCGAAGACGCGGTGCGCGCGTACTTCCTGCGCTTCAACCTCGAGGACGATGCCCTGACACTGCGCTGGGGGCCGTTCTTGTCAAACAGCGATCTGCTGCCCTGCGACTCGCGCTGACCACGGGGTTGCCCGGGCCACTACGGACGCCGCGCACCGGTGGAGATGTGATCGGATCGGTTACTTGTTGGCGTCCGCGTACGGGTCGGCCGCATCGCGCAGGCCATCGCCGACAAACACGAAAGCCATCACGAGCGCAATGAAGAAGAACACCGGAATGAAGTACCACTGGTAGTTCAGCATCACATCCGCGGACGTCGCCTTCTGCAGCATGACGCCGAGCGAGGAAACCGGGTCCTTGAGGCCGAGTCCGATGAACGAGAGTGCGGTCTCGCTCAGCACCATGTAGGGGAAAGAGATCACGAGGTCGACGATGATGTAGCTTGTGAACGACGGCAGCAGGTGCCGGCGAATGACGTGCGCGGACGACGCACCGGAAAGTTGTGCTGCCAGCACATACTCCTGGTTGCGCTCGGTCAGGAGGTGGGTGCGAATGCGCCGCGCGAGCGTCGGCCAACCGATGAACCCGAGGATCAGCGAGATGTAGAAGAACCGTGCCTCGGCCGAGGTCTCGGCCGGCAGGAACGCGGCGACCGCCATGAACAGCGGTATCGCAGGCACGGTACGCACCGCGTCGGTGACCATCTGGATCACGCTGTCGATCCAACCGCCGTAGTAGCCCGACACCCCGCCGATGATCAGCGCCAACACGAAGGCAATCAGCACACCGATGGTGCCAACCTGCAACGAGGTCCAGACCGCGCGCAGGGTGCGGCTGAAGATGTCCTGGCCGTCCTCGTCGGTGCCGAACAGGTGGATCTTGCCCGCCTCGACACCGAACAGGTGCCGGTCGCCCGGGATGAATCCCAAGAGCGTGTAGTCGTCGCCTTTGGGCAGGAAGGTCAGGTAGTTTCGCTCGTCCTCGTTGATCGTCGTAACCCAGCGGAAGTTGGTCGCAAGCGAGCGCTCGCGCTCCACCGCGTGGATGAAAGGCCGCAGCGAGCAGCCGTTTTTGTCGCAGAAGAGCGGCAGTTGCGGCGCGCCGTTGGTGTAGTCCTTGTCGCGGCCGGCCACGGTCGGGTCGTAGGGCGAGAGGAACGGCGCGAACACACCCGAGACCACGAGGATGATCAGCACCCAGGCCGCCACGAGCGCCGAGCGTTGTTTCTTGAAGCGCGCCCAGATCAACTGGCTCTGCGAGGCCGTGAAATAGGCCTCCTTGGCGCGTTGCGAAGCGGCGTCGTCGCCGAGCGGGGTCGTCTGCCGGGTGTCCATCAGTTCACGATGCTCTTGCGCACGCGCGGGTCGAGTGCGGCCAACAGCACGTCGGTGAGGAAATTCAACGCGACGATCGACGCAGTCAGCAGGAAGATGATGGCGCCGGCGAGCTGCTGGTCGTTCGAACGCGCGAGTGCCTCGATCAGCAAGGCGCCCGCGTCGGTCATGACGAGGATCAGCGCAACGATCGGCAGCTCGTTGAAGATGCGGTTGAGGTCGAAGCCGAGCGAGTTGATGATCGGCCCGAGCGCGTGGCGCGCCGGGTAGCCCCAGAGCAGCTTGCGCCCGTGCACCCCGCGCGCACTCGCGGCGGTCACGTAGAGCTTGCCGATTTCATCGGACATGAGCGCCCGCACGGTCTGCAGCGCAAAGGCCGTCGCCGACCAGCCGAGGATGAAGATCGGCAGCCAGGCGTGTTGGAGCAGGTCGACGAACTTGCCCCAGGACCACGGCGCGTCGCGGTATTCATCGCTGAAGAGGCCGGTCAGCGTCTCGCCGAACCAGACCGTCGCAAACAACATGATGACCAGCGCCAGCAGGAAGTTCGGCATCGCGAGGCCGAGGTAGCTGACGACGCGCAGCGAGTTGTTCAGAAAGGCGTTGTCGGAGGCGGCAGCGATGATACCGACCGGGATCGCAATCGCGTAGGCGAGCACCAGCGACGCAAGGCAGATGGCCAGCGAAAGCCAGAACTTGTCGCCGAGCAGGTTGGCGATGTTGACCCGCAGGATGCACGAGTCACCGAATTCGCCCTGGAAGGCACCGACGATCCAACCGGCCCAGCGCTCAAGGTAGGGGCGGTCCAGGCCAAGCCGTTGGCGTTCAGCCTCGAGCTCGTTGGCGATCTGGATCGAAGAGCCCTGGGTGTTCTTGAAGGCGAGGTAACGCTCGGCGCAGTCGCCCGGCACCAACTCCATCAAGGAGAACACCGCCAGCGACACCAGCACCAGGGTGATCAGCGCCATCACGGCACGGGTGCCGACGAAGCGCGCAAAATTCAGCATCGTTTTCCCCTGCCGCCGCGATCAGACCGTGCCATCACACGCCCTGCCCTGCCAGCGGGCTTCGAGAACCGCTCTGGAGTGTATGGGAGATGGGGACACGAACGAAAGTGGCGCCCGGCCAGGGGTGCCCGGCGAGGGGCAACCAACACGGGGCGCGCTGTTGCGCGCCCCGCGCACCGTCGCAGGTGCCCCGCGGGCGGATGTGCCCACGGGGACCCGTCGCTCAGACAACCCGGATTACTCGTCCAACCACCAACCGGTGGCGCGGTACGGGTAGGTCCGGTAGTACTCGTAGGAGTGGGTCTTGAAGTCCGCGAAGTTCTTCAGGTCGTTGTTGCGGTAGATCGGCGCCGGCGCGTTGACGGTGCCGATGAACATCAGGTTCTCCGCCATGGCCGTGGCCATCGCGGTCACGAGATCCTGGAATTCCTGGCTCGATTGATCCGCTGACTGCACCGCGTTGATGTTGTCGACCATGTCCTTGGCCCACTGCGGCGGCTCGACACCCGAGCTGCCCTTGGAGTCGATCCACTCGGCCCACAGCATCGCGTTGCGGTTGCCGAAGTAGTTCTCGTAGGGCGGCACCCAGAGCTCGTTGTTGCCGAGCACGATCGCGAGCGGCTGCGACTTCCGCCACATGGACACGTCGAGCTGGTTGGCCGACTGCGCCGAGCGGTACTCGTCCGGCGTCACTTCCTTGACCACCGACTGGATGCCGACATCGGCCCAGTTCTGCGCGACGAGCTCGACGGTCTGGCCGGCGATGCCCTGGGTGGAGAAGTTCAGGTTCAGCACCAGCTTGTCGCCGTTCGGCAACTCGCGGAAGCCGTCGCCGTCGGTGTCGGCCATGCCGAGCTCGTCGAGCAGTGCGTTCGCGCCCGCAGCGTCGAACTCGGTCTTGTGCGTGAGCAGCGCGGGGTCGACGAATTCCGGCAGCGGCGAGAAGCCGACGTACTGCTGCGGCGTGCCCTGGCCGAAGAAGGCCACGTCATTGAGCTCGTCGCGGTTGATCGCGATCGACATGGCCTCGCGGAACTTCAGGTTGCCGAAGACTTCACGCTTGGCCGGGTCCTCGTGCGTCACGTTGAAACCGAAGGCACCAATGGTGATCTCGGGCCGCAGGTAGATCGTGTAGTTCGATTTTTCCTGGTTCTCGAGCAACAGCGGCGCCGAGGCGAGCTGCAGCGACTGCGACTTGTAATCCACCTCGCCGTTCACGAGCTTGAGGATGCGCACTTCGTTGTCGTTGATGTAGACCTCGTCCTGGGTCGAGATGTAGGGCAGCTGCTGACCTGAGGTGTCGACCTGGAAGAAGTAGGGGTTGGCAACAAAGTAGCGGCCCTCGGTGGTGTCGCGGATCACGATGTGCGACTCGAGCGTCGGCAAGGTCGCTTTCGGCAAGCCATCGACGAGGTCCGGCTTGGCCAGCATCGGTGTCGGCGTATCGGTCCAGTCCGAGTTGCCCCAGTAGGCCTTGATCGCGTCGTAGCCGTTCTCGAAGCCGAGGCTCTGCGCGAAGCTGTCGGCGTCGGCGTTGATCGCGGGGTGGAACTGACCGAGGAAGTGCTTGGGCTGGAAGCCCTGACCAAAGTGCGTCGCGAAGTGCGCGAGCAGGCCCGGCTTTGGCGCCGGCAGGTTGAACACCACGGTGGTGTCGTCCGGCGTGTCAACCGACATGTGCTCACCGGCCACCGTCACGTAGTCCTTCGGCGACTCGAAGATGTTGGTGTCCATGTGCAGGTTGTCGTGCCAGAACTTGACGTCCGCACTGGTGAACGGCGTGCCGTCAGACCACTTGTGGCCCGCACGCAGCTTGAAGGTGAGCTGGGTGAAATCGGCGTTCCACTCCCAGGATTTGGCGACGTTCGGCACGATCGTCTGCAGGTCGTCGGAGTAGCGCACGAGGTTGACGTGACGCACCGAGAGGAAGTCGGAGGTGCCGGCTTCGGTGGCGTTAGAGAGCACGTCGAGCTCACCGCCGTACTGACCGATGCTGTCGTAGGGGACCATCACCAGCGGCTCAGACGGCAGGCGGTCGGCGAGCGACGGCAGTTCACCGTTGCCCTGGATGCGGCCGTTCAGCTCGGCGCTGGCGGGGTTGGCGGAGAATTCCATGGTGCAGCTCGCGGCGGCCTGGAATTCAGCGAGTTCGTACTGCTGCGGGTAGGCGCCTGCGGCAACGCCGCCCATGGCTTCGAGGGTGATCGGTGGGCAGTTCGCCATCGCTGCGCCTGGCAGCGCAACGGCGGCAACGCCGAGTACAAATTTGCGTTTCATCTCAACTCCTGTTGCGTTTGTTGTTCGCGCGGAAACCGTCGCGATGAAGCCGAGCGCGTCATTGACTGCACACGAACAGCTTCGTCGTGAACCTGGCCGTCACCGACCCGGCTCGGCGGCCTGTGCAGGCCGCGCCCACGGTTGATGTGTCTCCCTCCTCCACTCAGTCAACCCCTTGGGCGGTGCGTTGAAAACCTCCGTTTTGAATTTCCAATGTGACCTCAGCATGACAAGCAGTCAGCCCACTGCCAAGTTTTTTAGCCTCCGCCGGCGCGCTGAACACCCGCGTTGGTGACCAAGGTCGAGGCAAAGGTGCTCTCCGGGTGCGTCATGCCGTGACTGAGCAACTGCGACGTCAGGTCGAGTCGCAGCGCCGCGCTGTCGGGTCGCTGCGCGATGTCCCGACGCTCGCCGCCGTCGTTCATGTCGTACACGACTTGCGCTAACGGCCCGGCAAAATGCACCAGGCGATGCGTCGGGGTGCGCAACACCGCAAAGTTCGCCTGCTCGGCCGTGAGACCCAGCGCCTGCTGCACGCGCGACGGCGCAATCGGGTTGCCGAAGTCGTGCTCCGACACGGTCACCGCCCTGCCGCCCTCGCCACCTTCGAGCAAGGTGCTCAGGCTCTGGCCATTGAACGCATCGGGAGCGGCGCGGCCAACGAGGTCCAGCAGAGTCGGTGCAACGTCGATCGATTCGGTCATCGCCTCGACGCGGCGCGGTGACAACCACGGCACCCGCATCAGCAGGGGCACGTGAAACGCCGCGTCGTGGAAGCTGCCCTTGCCCCAGAGCCCGTGGTCGCCGAGCAATTCACCGTGGTCGGCGGTGACCACGAGCACCGTGTCATCCCAGTGGCCGCTCGACTTGAGCCAGTCGACAACGCGTCCGATGTGGTGGTCCACCTCGGCGGCGAGCCCGAGGTAGACCGCGCGCAAGGTGTTGATCTGCTCGGGTGTCGCGTCAAACGCACCGAAGCCCTCCACCGCTCGGTGTGCCGGGCTTGCTTCTCTCAAGGCGGCGACAAAGGGGTGGACGCGGTTGTCGTCCGACTGCTGTGTCGGCGGCACCGAGGCCGGATCCACCAGGCGGTTGTAGGGTGCAGGCGCCACCAGCGGCGGGTGCGGCCGGATGTAGGTCAGGGTTGCAAACCACGGCGCACGCGCCCCGTCCATGTACGCGAGAAAGCGGTCGGTGAGAAACGCGGTGTCGCTGTCCTCGGCGCAGTAGCGCGCCGGCGCGTTGAGCGCATCGCCGTCCGGCACATAGAGCGCCATGCCTTCGGGCACGGCGTAGCCCCGGGCGCGCAAGTGGTCCCGCCAGGCGGTGTCGTCCGACTCGAGTCGCTGGCGCACCACTTCGGTGAAACCCGGCAGCAACTCCTCGTAGCTCTGCAACCGCGGGTCGTCGGCGGGCAGCACGCGTGGGTCCTGGGCGACGTCGGTGTAGCCGAACAGCAGCGGGTCGTAGCCGGCCGCGCGCATCGCACGCGCGAGGTTCGGCGTGTCGTTGCGAAGCGGCGTGCCGTTGCGCACGGCCCGGTGGTTGCGCGCGTACTGGCTGGTGAACAACGACACCCGAGACGGGCCGCAGGGCGTGACCACGGTGTAGTGCTGCCGAAACTGACAACTGACCTCAGCAAGTGCCGCCAAGTGTTTGAGACCCGCGACCTTTGCCAGCGCACCGTCGAGGAGATCCGCACGGAATTGGTCAATGACGATCAGCAGCACATTGGGTCGGTAGGCCATGAGCTCAGCGCGGGTTTCAGCGTCGTTCGTCCCGATGGTGTTCGAATCGCGAGTGTGTTTCAAGGGACAGGGCTGCAGCTCACACCTGCGTGTTGCAACGCCAACGCACGCCGAGACGGCGCGTCATCACCCGGTCACAGCGGATCGGTTCACTGACGGGTTGCCCAGACACTACAATGCCGATGCACGCGGCCTCCCGGCCCGCCTAGCTGAGCACCCGTGTATGACCACGCCACTGCCAGACCCCGCCCGGGGCGAACCCTTCTTGCTCACCCCGGGCCCGCTGACCACAGCCGCCGAGGTCAAGGCCGCGATGTTGACCGACTGGGGCAGCTGGGACGACGATTTTCGCGCGATGACCCGCGCGATGCGCACCGCGCTGCTGGAGATCGCCGGCCACACGAACGGCGACTACGACTGCGTGCCGATTCAGGGCTCGGGTTCCTACTGCGTCGAGGCCATGCTCGGCAGCTTCGTGCCGCGCGACGGCAAGGTGCTGGTGCTCGCCAACGGTGCGTACGGGTTGCGCGCAGCACAGACGCTCGAAGTCCTCGGACGCGGCCTGCACCTGCTCGACAAGGGCGACTACCTGCCCCCGCGCGGCGATGAGGTGGCAGCGATCCTTGCGGCCGACCCGGCGATCACCCACGTGCTCGCGATCCACTGCGAGACATCCTCCGGCATCCTGAACCCGATCGAGGAGATCGCCGAGGCCACCCACGCGGCGGGCCGCGCGCTGCTGATCGACTCGATGTCGGCCTTTGGGGCCCTGCCACTCGACCCGGCCGCGCTCCACTGCACGGCCTTCACCTCCTCGGCCAACAAATGCATCGAGGGCGTGCCGGGCTTCGGCTTCGTTATCGCCCGCAGCGAGGCGATTACCGCCGCCAAGGGCAACAGCCACTCGCTGTCGCTCGACGTGCACGCCCAGTGGGCCATCATGGAGACGAGCGGCCAGTGGCGCTTCACCCCGCCGACGCACACGGTGGCGGCGTTCATGCAGGCCCTCGCGCTGCACCGGGCCGAGGGCGGTGCGCCCGCCCGGCTCGCGCGCTACACGCGCAACCGGGACACACTCGTCGCGGGCTTCCGCAGGCTCGGCTTCGAGACCCTGCTGTCCGAGCACTGGCTGTCGCCGATCATCGTCACCTTCTTCTGCCCGGGCGACCCGGCCTTCGACTTTCAGGCCTTCTACGCCGCAATGAAGGCGCGAGGCTTTATCATCTACCCGGGCAAGCTCACCGTGGTCGACAGTTTCCGCGTGGGGTGCATCGGACAGATGGACCACCACATCATGACGCGCGTGGTCACCGCCGCCGAAGACGCCCTCGCCGAGATGGGCGTTCGCTCTGCCGCACCGCCCGCCGACGCGCTCGAAGAGCGCAAGAAACTCGTCGCCTGAACCCGTTTTCTCTGGAACCGCCATGCAAGACGTCACCGCCAACGACCGCACCTACGCCGCGCCCACCACCTGCGCCGTGGCCATCTGCCTCGACGGCTGCGAACCCGCCTACCTCGAAGTTGCCATCGCCGAGGGGCTGATGCCGCACCTCGCGCGCATCCGCGCCGACGGCACCGACCGCCTGGCGCACTCGGTGATCCCCTCGTTCACCAACCCGAACAACCTCTCGATCGCGACTGGGCAGCCGCCCGCCGTACACGGCATCTGCGGCAATTTCCTGTTCGACCCGGACACCGGCGAAGAGGTGATGATGAACGACGTGCGCTTCCTGCGCGCACCGACGGTGTTCTCGAAGTTCTACGAGGCCGGTGCGCGCGTCGCGATGGTCACGGCCAAGGACAAGCTGCGTGCACTACTGGGTTCGGGCTTACGTTTCGACGAGGACCGCGCCATCGCCTTTTCCTCGGAGCGCTCGGGCAACACCACGGTCGCCGAGCACGGCATCGACAACGCCAGCGACTGGCTCGGCATGCCGGTGCCGGAGGTGTACTCCGCAGACCTCTCCGAGTTCGTGTTTGCCGCCGGCATGAAACTGCTGCGCGAGTGGTCACCCGACATCATGTACCTCTCGACCACCGACTACATCCAGCACAAGTTCGCCCCGGACGAGCAAGGCGCGAAAGACTTCTATGCGATGTTCGACCGCTACCTCGGTGAGCTCGACGCGCTCGGTGCGGCCATCGTCGTCACCGCCGACCACGGCATGAAACCCAAGCACGACGCCAACGGCGACCCGGCCGTGATCTACATCCAGGACCGGCTCGACGACTGGCTCGGCACCGCCGCCGCCCGCGTGATCCTGCCGATCACCGACCCTTACGTCGTGCACCACGGTGCCCTCGGTTCCTTCGCCACCGCCTACCTGCCGGACGGCGCGGACCGCGACGATGTCATGGCCAGGCTCAAGACCCTGCCCGAGCTGCTCGAGGTGACCACCCGCGAGGAGGCTGTCGCGCGCTACGACCTGCCGGCCGACCGCATCGGTGATGTGGTGATGATCTCCACCGAGAACATGACCATCGGCACCAGCGCAGACCGCCACGACCTCGCCGCACTGAAAGAGCCGCTGCGCAGCCACGGCGGCCTGACCGAACAGGAAGTGCCGTTCATCGTCAACCGTGTGATCGATGTGCCGGATGCACCGACGCTCCGCAACTTCGACGCCTTTTTCTACGCCTGTACCGCCGCCGCATTGGAGCCGACTGCATGACTACCCAGGACATTCGCGTTGAAGCCATGCGCATCGGTGGCGAGAAGGTCACCACCGACGCGGTTATCGAGGTCCGCTACCCCTACACCGACGAGGTGGTCGCGACCGTGCCCGCCGGCGACGCGAGCCACGCTGCGCGCGCCTTCGAGATCGCCAAGAACTACACGCCAACCCTGACCCGCTACGAGCGTCAGCAGATCCTGTTTCGCGCGGCGGAGCTGATTCGCGAGAAGCGCGAGGACATCGCCCACTGGCTCACCCTCGAGCTCGGCATCTGCAAGCAGCACGCGCTCTACGAAACCGGCCGGTCCTACGACGTCTTCACGTTGGCCGGGCAGCTCGCGATCCTCGACGACGGTCAGATCTTCTCCTGCGACCTGACCCCGCACGGCAAGGCGCGCAAGATCTACACGATGCGCGAGCCGGTCGGCGCAATCAGCGCGATCACGCCGTTCAACCACCCGCTGAATATGGTCGCGCACAAGATCGCCCCGGCCATCGCCACCAACAACTGCGTGGTCTGCAAACCAACCGAACTCACGCCGCTCACCGCCATCACGCTGGCCGACATCCTCTACGAGGCCGGCCTGCCGCCCGAGATGTTCCAGATCGTCACCGGGTGGCCGAAGGACATCGGTGACGCGATGGTCACCGACCCGAACATCGACATCATCACCTTCACCGGCGGCGTGCCGGTCGGCAAGATGATCGCCGACAAAGCCGGCTACAAGCGCAGCGCGCTCGAACTCGGCGGCAACGACCCGCTGATCATCCTCAACGACCTCGACGACGCCGACCTGGAGAAGGCCGCGACCATCGCGGTTGCAGGCGCGACCGGCAACTCGGGCCAACGCTGCACCGCGGTCAAGCGCATCCTGGTGCAGGAGAGCGTCGCCGACCGCATCGTGCCGATGATCCTCGAAAAGGCTAAGGCGATCCGCTTCGGCGACCCGATGGACCCCGACACCCAACTCGGCTGCGTGATCCACGCCCAGGCCGCCGAAACCTTCGAGCGCCGCGTCTACGACGCCGAGAAGCGCGGCGCCAAGGTGCTCTACGACCCGGGCCGCCAGGGCGCGCTGCTGCCGCCGATCGTGGTCGATCACGTGCCACACGATTCGGAGCTCGTGATGGAGGAGACCTTCGGCCCGATCGTGCCGATCGTGCGTGTGCCGGACGACGACGCGGCGGTCATGGCGATCTCGAACGGCACCGCCTTCGGGCTCTCGTCCGGCGTGTGCACCAACTCGTTGCCGCGCGCCCAGGCCTTCATCACCGGCCTCAACGTCGGCACGGTGAACATCTGGGAGCAGCCGGGCTACCGCATCGAGATGTCGCCTTTCGGTGGCATCAAGGACAGCGGCAACGGCGTGAAGGAGGGCGTGCTCGAGGCGATGAAGTTCTTCACCAACGTCAAGACTTACACCCTGCCCTGGCCTTGAGGCAACACACACTGATCGGCTGATGAAGCACACCGAGGGCGAGAGCAACACCAGCGCCGCCCGGGCCGACTGGCTCGCCGGCAGCAACGATGACGCAACCGACGCATTGCTCGCACGCGATGCGGACGCCTTCGTGCACCAGTCGCTGTCGTCCCCGTGCGCGTCGACGATCCGGCACGCCGAAGGGATCTGGATCGAGGACACCGCGGGCCGCCGGTTCATGGACTTTCACGGCAACTCGGTGCACCACATCGGCTACGGTCACCCGCGGCTGATCGCGGCAATCAAGGACCAACTCGACAGCTTGCCGTTCTCGCCCAGACGCTTTACCAACGCCGTCTCGGTCGAGCTGGCCGAGCGGCTGTGCGCCTTGGCGCCCTGGCCCGCCAAGGTGCTGTTTACCACCGGCGGCTCGGACGCCGTCGAAGTGGCGATGAAGATCGCGCGCGCGGCGACCGGGCGGTTCAAGACGCTGTCGTTCTGGGACGCCTTCCACGGCGCGGGCTTCGGCGCGTCCTCGGTTGGCGGCGAAGCGACCTTCCGCAGTCACATCGCCGGGCCGCTCCTGCCCGGCTCCGAACACGTTGCCCCATTCAACTGCTACCGCTGCGCCTACGGGCACAGCGCTTCAACGGGCTGCAACCTCAGTTGCGCGCACATGGTCGACTACGTCCTGAAGTGCGAGGGCGACATGTCGGCCGTGATCGGTGAACCGATGCGCGCCGTGCCGGTGGTGCCGCCGCCCGGCTTCTGGCAGGCCGTCGAAGCCAGTGCCAAGGCAACCGGCGCGCTCCTGATCCTCGATGAGATCCCAACCGGGCTTGGCAAAACCGGGCGCTTCTTCGCGCACGCCCACGACGGCGTGACACCGGACATCATCGTGCTCGGCAAGGCTCTGGGCGGCGGCACACTGCCAATCGCTGCCGTGCTCGTGCGTGCCGAACTCGACGTGGTTGGTGACTTTGCCATCGGCCACTACACCCACGAAAAGAACCCGGTCACGGCACGCGCTGCCCTGACCACGCTCGACATCATCGAAGACGAGGGCCTGACCGAGCGCGCCGCCGAGCTCGGCGAGGGTGCGATCGCGCGATTGGACAGCACACTGGGCCAGAACCCCATTGTCGGCGACATCCGCGGGCGCGGCTGCCTGTTCGGGGTCGAGATTGTCTCTGACCGAGACGCGCGCACGCCGGACCCCGAGCGGGCCGAACGCATCCTCTACGCCTGTCTCGAAGCCGGCCTCTCCTTCAAACTGAGCGCCGGCAACGTCCTGACCCTGTCACCACCAATGACCATTCCCCAGGCCGACCTCGACCGCGCCCTCACCATCGTCGAAACAGCCGTCAAAGACGCCGTGTAGCGCCGTTCGTCCGCGAGCAGGCCCCATTCGCCGCGTCTCGCCCAGCCTGCGCGGCTCGGCGAGGACGCAGCTCCCACAAAACCATCCAGCGTCACCGCACCCCTGTGGGAGCGTCTGCCTTGCGAAGCAAGCAGGCGCGAATGGTGTGTGCCGTTGATAACCAAATCTGCGCCTGTCCATTCGCTGCGTCTCGTTACACGAGGACGCAGCTCCCACAAGACCGTGGCCCATTCCCAACCAGCGTCACCACCCCCCCGTGGGAGCGTCTGCCTTGCAAAGCAAGCAGGCGCGAATGGTAGGTACCGTGAAGACCAACTCCGTGCTCGCCCTGTTCGCCGCGTCTCGTTACACGAGGACGCAGCTCCCACAAGACCGTGCCCATTCCCAACCAGCGTCACCGCACCCCGTGGGAGCGTCTGCCTTGCGAAGCAAGCAGGCGCGAATGCTGTGTGCCGTTGAAGACTAACTCCGTGCCTGTCCATTCGCTGCGTCTCGTTACACGAGGACGCAGCTCCCACAAGACCGTGGCCATTCCCAACCAGCGTCACCGCCCCCTGTGGGAGCGTCTGCCTTGCGAAGCAAGCAGGCGCGAATGCGGCGGCTCAGCTGTGATGCCACACCGCCTGTGCGACGATGCACGTTCGCCGCACCGTGACGCTCGCCCGATGAAAATTGTCCGCACCGACGCCGAGTTGGCGCTGCCCACGCTCGACGCCCGGCTGACCGACGCCGGTCACGAGATCGTGCTGCTGCCCGACGGCGTCAGCGAGGACACCCTGATCGCGGCCTTGGCCGATGCAGACATCCTGATGATGTGTTACACGCCAATCACCCGCCGCGTGATCAACGCCGCACCGCAGTTGCGCGGCATCCTGAAGTACGGCGTCGGCATCGACGCAATCGACATCCCGGCGGCCAAGGCGCACGGCATCCCGGTCGTGAACATCCCGACCTACGGCGAGCGCACCGTGGCCGAAGGCGCTTTCCTGTTGCTGCTCGCCCTGCTGCGCAAACTGCCAGCGCTGCACGAGACGGTGCAGCGCACCGGCTGGTCCTGGCCAGAGCCGCGCTGGCTCGGCCGCGACATGTCAGGCCTGACCCTCGGTATTGTCGGCTTCGGCCGCATCGGCCAGGCGCTCGCGCACATGGCGCGCGCGGGTTTCGGCACCCGCGTGTTGGCCTACGACCCGCACCAGCCCGACCGCATCTTCACCGACGCAACGGTCGAGCGCACCAACTCACTCGACACACTGTTGGCCACCGCCGACGCCGTCTCACTGCACGCAGTGCTGCAGCCCGAGACCCGCCACCTGATCGGCGCCGCCGAGTTCGCCCGGATGCCACCCGACGCGCTCCTGATCAACGTCTCGCGCGGCGAGCTCGTCGACGAGGCAGCCCTAATCGACGCCCTCGACAGCGGCCGACTCGGCGGCGCGGGGCTCGACGTCTACGCCACCGAACCCCTGAACGCGAACCACCCCTTGCTCGGCCGCCCGAACGTGATCGCCCTGCCCCACCTGACCTTCTGGACTGCAGACGCGATGCGCCGACTCGAAGACGACGCCCACGCCCGCTTGCAGGAGATGATCACGGGTGCCCCGGTGCGCGTACACTCCCGGGACCCGCGCCTGCAGGGGCAGGCCAACGCCGTCTACCCCGCCTGACCCGCGCACTGAAACACCCACGCGAGCTGTGACTGTGACGGACTACGACTACATCATCGCCGGCGCCGGCTCGGCCGGCTGCGTGCTGGCCGACCGCCTGAGTGCCTCGGGTCGCCACCGCGTGCTGCTGCTCGAGGCCGGTGGCCGCGGCCGCTCGCCGTGGATTGCGCTGCCAGTCGGCTACGGCAAGACTTACTACGACCCCAAGGTCAATTGGCAGTACCGCGCCGAGCCTGACCCCGGCCTCGGTGACCGCCGCATGTACTGGCCGCGCGGCAAGTGCGTGGGCGGCTCCGGTGCGATCAACGCCATGGTCTACGCGCGCGGCCTGCCGAACGACTACGCCGACTGGGTCACGGCCGGCGCCGCCGGCTGGGACTGGGCGACCGTCGCAGCCACCTTCGACGCCCTCGAAACCCGCGTCGACGCCGACGGCACGCGGCACGGCTCGGGCCCCATCCACGTGCAGGATGTCTCCAACCGCATCCACCCGGCCAACCGCCACTATTTCGCCGCCGCGCGCGAACTCGGGCTGCCAACCACCGACGACCTCAACGGCGAGAACAACGAGGGCGCCACCGCCTACCGGATCAACACCGCAGACGGACGCCGCATGCACTCCGCCCGGGCGCACCTCGCACCCGCGCTGACGCGACCGAACCTCACACTGATGACCGGCGTGACAGTCGACCGGGTGCACATCGAAGACGAACGGGCCACCGCACTGACAGCCCGCATGGGCGGCCAGGAGCGCAGCTTCCACGCGCGCCGCGAGATCATCCTCGCAACCGGGTCGGTCACGTCACCGCGCATCCTGCAACGCTCCGGGCTCGGGCCGCGGGACCTGCTGCACGCGCATGGCATCACACCGGTGCTCGACAATCCGCACGTCGGCGGTCACCTGCAGGATCACATCGGCATCGACTATTTCTTCCGCGCCACCGAGCCCACCTTAAACAACGTGTTGAGGCCGCTGACCGGCAAGCTGCGCGCGGGCCTCGAGTACGCGTTGACGCGCCGCGGGCCATTGTCGCTGTCGGTCAACCAGTGCGGTGGCTACTTCCGCTCCTCACCCAAGCTGCTAGTGCCGGACCTGCAGTTGTATTTCAACCCGGTCACCTACACCACCACACCCAAGGGCACGCGCACGGTGATCGAGCCCGACCCCTTCCCGGGCTTCATCATCGGCTTCAACCCGTCGCGTCCGACCAGCCGCGGGCGCATCGACATCAGCGCCGCCGACCCGGACGCCCCACCCCACATCAGCCCGAACTCGCTCGACACCAACGCCGACCTCGAGACCGTGGTCGCCGGCGGCCGGCTGTGTCAGCAGTTGATGTCGACAGCCGCGCTGTCGCAGCTCATCGAGCAGCCGCTCGGCGTGGACCTACGCGCGATGGACGACGCCGCCATCCTCGACGACTTCCGCGCCCGCGCAACCACGGTGTTTCACCCCGTCGGCACCTGTCGCATGGGCGCGAGTGCAGCTACCTCGGTGGTCAGCCCACAGCTGGCAGTGCACGGTGTCAGCGGATTGCGGGTAGTCGACGCCTCGGTGTTCCCAAACATCACGTCGGCCAACACCAACGCCCCGACGATGATGCTTGCGCACCGGGGCGCGGACCTGATTCTGGAAGATGCGGGCTAAGGCGCGCGCGGGAGCGTGCCGCAATGGGGCAGCCGCCGGGGTGTCAAGCGCGAACGGCCGCACCGAACAGCAGAAAGCTGATCCACATGATCATCACACCGGACACCGCTTGTAACGCAGAAACTGCCGTTACCACCGCACCGAGACCGTTTGCCGAGGCCACAGCGAGGCCCCGCGCTGCGACGCTGGACACGGCCACCATCGTAGTCAGCCCAGCAGTACCGAGGCCCATGACAATGGCCGCCACGACGCCTGCGAATTTGATGTCCATCTGCCAGGTGATGATCAACAGGAAAATGGCCCCGGTGCAAGGCCGAATGGCAACGCTGCCGACGAGCATGAGCGTATCCCGCCAGGAGGTGAGCTGCGCAACCTCGTCCGGTGTGGGGGCATGTTTGTGGCCGCAACCACACGACTGATCCGACGGGTGTACGTGATCCGAGTGGTGTGCGTGATCCGAATGATGTGCGTGATCTGAGTGATGAGCGTGATCCGAGTGGTGCGAGTGGCTGGAAGCGCACCCACCGGCCGCCGGCTTTGGCTTCAACGCCGGCCACACCTTGCGCACACCGCGCCAGGCCAACAGCAACCCCACCAGGCCCACGGCCAGGTAACTCACCGGCGCGAGGATGTCTTCAGCGAATGCGGTCAGCTGGTGTGCCGAGAAGGTCAGCACGGAAAAGCTGCCGTAGACGATAATGATGGCCCAGATCGATTGGCCGAGGCTCGACGCGAGCGCAATGCCGGCGAGCCGCGACGCCGACACCGACGAGCCGAGCCCGACGCCACCGATCACGTACTTGCCGTGGCCAGGTCCCACCGCGTGCACGAAGCCGTAGGCCCCCGCGGCTGACAGCAAGGCAAACCACGCACCGGGCTGCCCGGTGCGCAAGCCACGCACCCCAGCGGCCATGGCGTTCTGGAACGTGCGCTGCTGCTCCGCAGCCCAGACCGCGAAGGCGTTCATGTCGAGCGCCCAGAAAAACGCAATTGCCGCGACGACAATCAATCCAACGGAGATCAGACCGCGCATTGCAGCACGATCCTGTCGGCAAACAAGGCACCCACGTTGGTGTTCTCGGGCTCTTCTTCACGCGCGAGACGCTGCAACCGGGCCTGGATGGCCGAGGCATGGGCGTCGGGGTTGAAGGGAATCATCCGCGTTGAGCACGGCGTCGACTCGCCGCGCACCACGGAGGGTTGGGTCACCGAATGGGCGTAGAAATACGAGGCCTCGTAGAACGCCACATCGATCCGTTGGCCATCCACGGCAACCGGCTCGACGAGGGGGCGGTCAAAGGTGATTTTCAACCGGCCTTCGACAATCGCGACGTCGACTGCGGTCGGTGCCTCAAGGGCCAGTTTCCGGCCCCCGGTGGTCGCGTGTGCCGAACCGGCAAAGTTGCCGAGCCACGTGCGCATCTGCGCTTCGAAGGTCGCGTTGTCTTCAGGGTCGAGGGTGCCCTGGTTGTTCAAGCCCACTTTCGCGGCTGACAACATGTACAGCGTTTCGAACTCGTCGAGCAACCACGTCACATGCAAGGCGTCGAGTGTGGCGCGGTCACCGTTGGAGCCGATCACGAAGTCGACCCCACCGTCGACGAAGGCGTGCGGGTGCGCGTGCGCGGTGGAGGCACCGAAACCCAGTGCCAGGACCGCGAACACCGCAGCCCGCACGGCCCGTCGGGGGCCGCGGCATCGCTCAAATACGGCTGTCATCGAACTCACAGAAGTCCACCAGTCATGTCATACCCGCAGTAGCGGCACGCTGTGTTTATAGTTGACGACAGACCGTATGTGCACGTGCTATGCCAGGCTTCCCGTCATTTCAACGCGGATGCCACCGTGGCCGCGTTGTGCCGCAGCAGCTCGAGGTACGTCGCCGCCGGACCGCCCTCCTCGGACAGCGCACCCGGGTACAAGGTACCACCAATGGTCGCGCCGGTTTCGTTGGCTATTTGCTCGAGCAAACGGCTGTCGGTGATGTTCTCCATGAACACCGCTTTGACGCCGTCTTCACGCATGTGTTCAATGAGCTCGGCCACGTCTTTCGCCGACGCTTCGCTCTCCGTGCTATACCCCTGCGGCGCAAGGAAGTTCAAGTCGAAATCCCGACCGAAGTAACCAAACGCGTCGTGTGAGGTAACGACAGTGCGTCGGTCTTCAGGCAGATCGGCCAACAGCGCCGTCATCTCTGCCTTGACCGCGTCGAGCTCGGCCACGTAGTTCGCGCGGTTCTGGTAGAAGTCGCCGGCGTGCTCCGGTGCCGCCTTGGCCAGTGCCGCGGTGATGTTGTCGACGTACGTGACCGCGAGCGTCGGGCTCAACCAGGCGTGCGGGTCGAATTCGCCGTGGTCATGCCCGTGGTGGTCGTCGTGCCCATCATGGTGTTCATCGTGTTCGTCGTGGTGCTTGTCCTCGCCGTGATGCTCATCGTGCTCGTCGTGGTGCTTGTCCTCGTCGTGATGCTCATCGTGCTCGTCGTGGTGCTTGTCCTCGCCGTGATGCTCATCGTGCTCGTCGTGGTGCTTGTCCTCGCCGTGATGCTCATCGTGCTCGTCGTGATGCTCATCCTCGCCGTGATGATCATCATGGTGATCACCGTGCGCGTCTTCGAAGCCGATCGGTTCGATGCCGTCGGTCGCGACCACGAGCGTGCCTTCAAACCCCGCCGCTTCGGAGAGACGATCCAACCAGCCCTCGAAGGCCAGGCCGTTGACCACCATGACCTCGGCTTCCTTGACCGCACGTGCCGCGGCCGGTGTCGGCTGGTACACGTGCGCATCGCCGTTGCGACCGACGAGCGTGGTCACATCAACGTGCTCGCCACCGATGTTGGCCACCATGTCTTCGAGGATCGTGAACGACGTCACCACGGGGATCTTGTCTTGGGCGACGGCAGCGAGCGGCAATGCGGCTGCCAGCGTAGCGACGGCCAGCGCGCTGGCTGTTTTGCGAAAAGTCTACATCTCAATTCTCTTCAATTTTCGGCAAGGTGGGAGACACGGGCACGCGGGACCAATCCGCCCACGGACCCAAAAATCAGGGACACCACATACGCGCCGCCCGCCACGAGGATGATCGCGGGCCCGGACGGCAGGCTGTAGTGGAAGGACAGCAACAAGCCGGCGGCACTCGACACCGCGGCAGTCGAAACCGCCACGGCAATCAAACTGCCGATGTTGGCAACCCAGAGGCTGGCCGCGGCCGCCGGCAGGATCATGATGCCAACGGCCATCAAGGTGCCGAGCGCATGGAAGCCCGACACCAGATTCATCACGACAAGCATGAGGAAGCCGATGTGCGTGAGCGCACTCAGCCCGCTCACGGAGCGCAGAAACTGGGGGTCGGCACATTCGAGCACCAGTACGCGATAGAGCACAGCCAAGACAAGCAACGACAAGCTGGTGATGGTGCAGAGCAAGGTCAGCGCCGCATCGTCGAGCGCGAGCACCGTGCCGAACAGCACGTGCATCAGGTCGACGTTGCTGCCTTGGGTTGACACGATCAACACGCCGAGCGCGAGCGAAATCAGATAGAAGGCCGCGAGGCTCGCGTCCTCACGCAGGATGGTCAGCCGAGAGACCACGCCCGACAACAGCGCGACGGTCAACCCCGCAATCAATCCGCCGACGGTCATCGCACCCAACGACAAACCCGACACCAGGTAGCCCAGCGCGGCACCCGGCAAGATCGCGTGCGCCATGGCATCGCCTGTGAGGCTCATGCGACGCAACAGCAGGAACACACCGACGGGCGTCGCCCCGAGTGAAATCGCAAGGCAGCCGAACAGCGCCCGGCGCATGAACCCGAAATCGACAAACGGCGCGATCAGCAGCTCCCACATCAGCTGAGCTCCCGTCCGCAGGTGTGTGGCGGCCCTTCACAGGCCTCGCACATCTGCCGCGCCTTGAACAGGTTGCCGGCGTTGAGCACCTGTGCGGTCGGCCCGTGGGCAACCAGTTCACGCGCGAGCATGAAGGTGTCGGGAAAGTGGTCACGCACCGTGGTGTCATCGTGCAGCACCGCGAGCACGGTGCGCCCCTCGCCGTGCCAGGTGCGCACCACGTCGATCAGGTCGGCGGCGGTGCGCGAGTCCACCGCTGTAAACGGTTCGTCGAGCAACACCAGCCGCGCGTCCTGCAAGAGCAACCGGGCAAACAGGGCACGCTGAAGCTGCCCACCGGACAGCGACCCGATCGCGCGGCTTTCCAGCCCCGTCAGGCCAACTGTCGCGATCGCTTCGTCAACCCGCGCGCGGTGGGCCCGCCGCAGGCCGCCGAAAGCACCGATGTCGTGCCACAGTCCCATGGCGACCAGGTCAACCACCGACATCGGAAAGCTGCGATCGAGCTCGGACTGTTGCGGCAGGTAGGCCACCTCCTGGCGCGCCACCGACGGGAGCCGCACCTTGCCTGTCAACGGCGCCAGCGCGCCGATAATGCCTTTGAGAAGTGTGGATTTGCCGGCGCCGTTGGGGCCGACCACGGCGGTCAGGCTGCCCTCGGCGATGCGCGCGTCGAGGTTCATCACGGCGGGCTGCTGGCCGTAGCCCAGCGTCAGGTTGTCGAAGGCGATAGCGTGGCTCACAGTCCCCCCGGAGCGGACGTCGCCCAGAAAAAACCGGCCCAGAGCAGTGCAATCACGCAACCCGCTGCCAACAGGCGCGGCACTGCGCCCAGGGTGATGAGTTTCACATCAGTGTGCCAGGAGGGTGTCACGGGGCGTCGTTCGCCTCGCTGCAGGAACCGCACAAGCCTTCGATCTCGATCACGGTTCGGCTCGGCTCGAACCCGGACTGCTCTGAAAGCGTACTCAAGGTATCCATCAGCTCCGGGGCCACACGTTCCTCCACAACACCGCAGTCGTTGCAAATGGCCATGATTGCGGGCTGGTCGTGCGCATCACAGCGGCAGGCGATGTAGGCCTTCTTGGATTCCACCTTGTGCGCCTGGCCGCCCTCGATCAACGCTTTGAGTGCCCGGTACACGGTCGGCGGCGCAACCTTGGGGTTGTCGATTTGCAGCTTCGCCAGGATGTCGTACGCCGACATCGGAACGCGACTCCGACGCAGTAACGTCAGCACGCGCAGGTGCATTTTGTTTTTCAGGGTCGAGGGGGTGCTCATGACACTCTCGCGCCGCCATCAAGTGTTATAGTATAACACCCCGTGGCGCCTGCCTTGGTACCGGTTTTTGCGTGCACCCCGCCAGGAGCCGGCGGGCCGACACGTACGTTGCATCCGGTGGTGTGCTGGCGGACAGCTCCACGACACACCCGTGTCGCGATGCTGGTACACCTGCTGACACTTCGGCGCACAGGTGACGCACGCGGCACAGTGTGCTGTGCCCCCTTGACCACCCTTGACGCGCACGAGCCGGCGCGATAACACGCACCCCCGCGACACCGCACATGCGCCAGATTCACCTGTTTGGAGACGTCTGATGGTTTCACCCACGCTTCCCGACGTGGTTGCTGACACCGACGCCGAAACGCCACTGGCCCTGCAGTGGGTCGGCATGGAGGGCATTGCGGTGCCGTTGCACTTGCCATCGAGCGCGGATGCCGCCAGCGCGGACGCCGCCACCCCCGCGAAAGCCGACGTGTACGTCGGTTTGGACGACCCGAACGCCAAAGGCATTCACATGTCCCGGCTGTACCGACTGGTCACGGGCCTGGCCGACACAGCGTGTACAAAAACGACCCTGGACGGCCTGTTGGATGCGGCCATCACCTCGCAAAGCGGCAGTGGCCACACCGCCAAACTCAGCTTGTCTTTCGAACTGTGCCTGCGAAAGCCGGCCCTGTTGAGCGACGAGCACGGCTTTCAAGCCTACCCCGTCGTGATCCGCGCAGAAAAAAACCCCGAGCACACGCGCTACACCTTCGAGCTCACCGTGCCCTACTCGAGCACCTGCCCGTGCTCCGCCGCCCTGACCCGGCAACTCTACGCCACCGCGATCGACGAGCGGTTCCCAGGCGACTCGGTCGACAAGGCCGACCTGCTGGCCTGGGCGCAGTCGGCCGCCGGGTCGGTCGCGACACCGCACAGCCAGCGTTCCTACGCCTACCTCCGACTCGCGTTCACCGATTCACATTGGCCCGACCTCAGCGCTTTGGTGAGGCACGTCGAGCAGACGCTCGTCACCGCGGTGCAAACCGCAGTGAAGCGCCAGGACGAGCAGGAATTTGCCCGGCTGAACGGCGAAAACCTGATGTTCTGTGAAGACGCGGCACGGCGACTGAAAGCGCGCTTCGAACGGATGCCGGAGTTGATCGACTACGCGTTCAAGGTGGAGCACCAGGAGAGCCTGCACGCCCACAACGCCGTGGTCATCGACCGCAAGGCCGGCGGCACAGCCTTGCTGTGATCCTGAAAACGCAACCGCGTCACTGTGAGACACAACACGGTACCGGACGAATTCGGCGATAATCCCGCCACGCTCCAACACGTGCCTGCAACGTGGCCATCACCGAGATCCGCGTCTACACCGCCGAGCTGCCCGCCAAGCGGCTGTACACGATGTCGAGTTCGGCTGTCACCGTGCCGCAGTCGACGGTTGTCGAGCTGATCGATTCGAGCGGCCACCACGGCCACGGCGAGGTGTGCCTCGCGAGCCCCCACTACCAACCGGCACACAGCGCCGGTGTGCTCGCCTCGCTCGAACTGCTCGCACCCGCCGTGCTCGGCCTCGACCCGGTGCAACACACCCGCGTCAACGCCGCCCTCAACGCCGCGCTGGACGGCCACACCGAGGGCAAGGCCGCGATCGACATCGCCTGCTGGGACCTCGCCGGCAAGCTGTTCGACCGCCACGTGATCGACCTGCTCGGCGGCGCGCTCAGCGACCGGGTCAGCACCTACCACGTGGTGGCCATCGCCGACGCCGACGTGGCCGCAGCCGAGGCGGCCGCCTTGCAGGACGCCGGGCTGCGGCGCCTGCAGCTCAAGGCCGGCGGGCGGTCGATCGACCAGGACATCGCCTCGATTCGCGCGGTCGCGGCGACGCTTCGGCCCGACACCGACCTCGCCGTCGACACCAACCGCGGCTGGAGCACCGGGGAAGCCCTGCAAGTGTCACAGGCCTGCGCCGACCTCCGACTCGCGTTCGAGCAGCCCTGCGCGACCGAGGCCGAGCTGCGTCATATCAAAACACAGCTCCGGCACCCGCTGATCGTCGACGAGAACGCAACCGACCTCGCGACCATCGCCCGGCTGATCGCCAGCGGCACGGCCGACGGGTTCGGCCTGAAACTCTCGCGGCTCGGCGGTCTCACGCCGATGCTCGCCGTGCGCGACCTCTGCCGCGCCGCGCGCGTGCCGATGAGTTCGGACGACGCCTGGGGCGGCGACATCATCGCGGCCGCAGGCGTTGCGCTCGGTGCCACGCTCACGCCGCAATTCAGCCGCGGG
Source organism: Pseudomonadota bacterium (assembly GCA_039196715.1). Taxonomy (NCBI): domain Bacteria; kingdom Pseudomonadati; phylum Pseudomonadota; species Pseudomonadota bacterium. The sequence goes on along the minus strand of JBCCUP010000011.1, from coordinate 30,955 downwards.
GCCTGGCTTGCATATCCCTACCACCAGACCCACTACGACCCCGAGCACGGACCACGACTCGACGGTGGCTGCGTCACGGTCCCGCGTGGCGGACCGGGACTCGGCCTCCGGCTCGAGTCCGGTTGCTTCGGCGATCCGGTCGCCATTTACACCGATTCAGCCGTCTGAATCGGCACCCCTGCACTCTCACACAGGCTGGTGTGCACGATGTCGCGCAGCCACTTGTTGAGCGGGTCCTTGTCGAAGCGTTCCGACCAGAACAGGTGCACGCTGAACGGCGGTGCGTCGAGCGGCAACGGCACCGCACAGAGCGCATCACCGAAGGGCTTGAAGGCTGCCTGGCGACTCGGCAGCGTCGCCACCAGGCCGGTGTCGCGCACCAGCGTGTGCGCCGCGCCGAAACTGTGGCTGACCAGCCGGATCGTGCGCACGAGGCCCTGCTTGCCCAACCAGGTGTCGAGGTAGCCAACGGGCGCGCCACCGAGCGGCGCGATCAACAGGTGTTCGGCCGCGAGGTAGGCCTCGAAATCCATTGACGCCGCTGCGGGGTGGTCCGCCCTGAGCAGGCAGACCAGGTGTTCATCGTAGGCCTTGCGTTGCTTCAGGCCGTCTGGCGCATACAACATCGTGCTCAAGGTCAGCGACAAGCGGTTACGCCAGAGCACGTCAGCGCGGTAGCCGGTGTTCAACGGCAGAAACTGCACCGGGGCCCGGCATCCGGCGCGATCGAGTGCGCGCAGGATCGGCCCACCGTGAAGCTGGATCTCCGCATCTGAACAGGAGAGGGTGATTGGCTCGGTGACGCGCGCCGGGTCGACGTCCGGGCCTCCGGCGAGCGCGGCGTCGAGCCGCTCAAGCACGTCGGCGACCGAGCCCGCCAAGGCGTCCCCGCGCGGCGTCGGCACCATGCCGCCCTGCCCGCGCACGAAAAGCTCGTCGCCAAGCTCGCGTCGCAACCGCTTGAGCGCGTTGCTGACAGCAGGCTGGCTGAGGTCCAGCCGCGCCGCTGTGCGGGTCACGCTGCGCTCCTGCGCGAGGGTGTGGAAGACGCGCAAGAGGTTCAGGTCGATGCTGTTGATATTCATGGCGTGAATATTACCCATTCGAGTAAGCCGGTTAAACCCGCGCAAACCCTCGTGTAGCGTGGGTTGACCTCCCACACTCCTGAGGACCGCCGCATGGCACACCCGACACTCAACCGCCGCGAGCTGATCAAACTGGCCGCCGGCGCCGGCGTGATCAGCGCCACGTTCGCCACCACCGGTCACGTCGCGCGCGCCGCAAGCCACGCGACAACACCGATGCAGGGCATGCTTACGATCCACAAGCTCGGCCCGGTGACGCTGCACAGCTACACTGCCCCGGCCGCTTCGGCTCACGTCAATACCCACATCGTCGAGACCGACAGCGCGTTGCACCTGGTTGACGCCCAGTTCATGCCGGCCTTTGCCGCCGAAGCACGTGCCTACGCCGACAGCCTCGGCAAGCCGATCGCGGGCGTCTATCTGTCGCACGCCCACCCGGACCACGTGCTCGGCGCCTCGCAGTTCGCCGACGTGCCCTTCCTGACCTCGGACAACGTCCGCGCCGACGTCGAGGAAAGCACGGGCATGTACGCGGGCCGCAAGGAGCAGATGGGTGACACCACCGAGCTCGTGCTGCCCGACGGCGGCCTTGCACTGGGCGACACCGACTGGGACGGTGTCGCGGTGACGATCAACGAGATCGCAGACGCCGAGGCCGCGCACACGTTGACCTTCCATGTGCCGGAAGCCGGCCTCGTGATCGCACAGGACCTCCTCTACGCCAACGTGCACGCCTTCCCGCTGCCGGCCAACGCCGACAACTGGGTGGCGGCCTTGCGCGAGCTCGGTGGCACCGAGGGCCTGAAGGTGATCGGCGCCGGCCACGGCCTGCCCGCGGCACCGGGCGTGGTCGACGACGCCATCGCCTACCTCACGCTGCAGCAGCAGACCATCGCCGACAGCGCCGACGCAGCGACCGCGATTGCCGCGATGACCGAGGCTTACCCGAGCTACGGTGGCACGGGTCTCTTGAACTTCATCAACTACCGCTTCCAGTAGCGGACACGGGTGCAGCGCCGGGGGCATTGCCCCGGCGTTTATGCCATGCCCGGCACACCGGCCTGGCGTTGCGTCAGCCAGATATCCGCGACCACCGCCTCGAGTGCATCCGGCAAGGGGTACACACCAGGTGGCGGGCGTGTGTCGAGCAGCTCGGGCACCAACATGATCAGCTCGGCAAACAGGAACTCGACAATCTCGTCCGGCACACTGCTGCCGGTGAAGTTCACCGGGAAGCCGCCGTTGACGAGGTAGAGCGTGCGCCCGTCGTGCAAGGTGTGCGCGACCACGTGCGGGTGGATGGATGCGGTGTCACCGGTGGCGTCGGCGAGGGCCGCGAGGTCGATCTCGTGGTCCTTCGACGCCCCGCTGACGAGAAAGCAGCCGTCTGGCAGCGTCGCGAGCACGGCCCGGTCGATCGAGCACTGGCCGCTCGTGCCAAGCGCGATCGCGGGCGCGCCGAGCGACGTCGCCACCCTCGCTTCGGCGTAACGCACCTGGAAGCCGTCGACTGCGGCGTTGACGGCCTTGACCGGGTCGGTGTCGTGCACCGTGACCGCCACACCACGCACCCTGAGCGCCTCGGCCGCGCCTTTGCCCACCCAGCCGTAGCCCGAGAGCCGGGCCTGGCGACCGGTGAGCGCGAGTCCGAGGTCGCGTGCGATGACGTCGAAGGCCGCCACCACTGCCTCGCCCACGAGCTTGCCTTCCACCTGTTTCAGCCGCGTCTGGGCGCAGTTGAGCTGCGGGATGCGGAGCCTGGGCAAGGCCTCTGCCACCCAGACACCCTGCTTGGTCACCTCGATCGCGCCGACCACCCGGTCGAGGTGTTCGGTTGCGTGCGTGTGCAAGGCCTGGATGCTGTAACCCCCGACTTCGTGCAGCATCAACTCGTGCCCGGCTGCACGACACCGTGCGAGTGAGGCAACCAGCTCCGTCTGCACGGTGTGTTCGAGTTCGTCGTAGCGCGGTGTCAGCACGCGGATGCCGGCGTGCCGCAGTGCGTCCACCACGCCCGCGTTGCCGGAATAGCCGATGCCGATCACGCAGTCGATCGGCACGTGCGCATGCAACAGCAACAACAGCCGCAGGGTGTCGGGATACAAGTGCTGCACCACGAACTGCCGCACGCCGGGGTAGTGCCCGAGGCCGATGCGCCGCGCGGTGGCGCCGAGTGTGTCGGGCAGCAGAGGTCGCGGGCTCACGGTCAACGCAGCCCGGCCAGCCTGGCCACACCGGTGCGCTTGCGCGCCACGAACAGCACGTCGTTCGAGCAGGTCTGCAACGCACGCACCGCCCCAAGGGTGTTCGACAGGAAGAGGTCCGCAGGCTTCAGCGGTCCCCATTCGAACACGGTGCCCCGCAGGTAGTGGAACAGCCGACCGAGCCGGTTGTCGGGGGTGTAGTGCCGGCTCGCCATCGGCAGGTAGGGGAGCACGGACAGGTAGCCCAGACCTTGCGTGTGCTCGATCGCGAGGCTGTGCGAGAGGATCTCACGCCACTCGCGCTGCTCGAAGCGCACCTTGTGCTCGGGGTAGTCGAGGTGACTCAGCTTGAAGCGGTCCAGCCGGTACATCTGCGGCAAGGTGAACACGAAGGTGCAGTGATCCGGCACCGTCTCCGCCACCCGGCGCACCACATCCAACAGCACGTCCTTGTCGGCGTGGATGTGCTCGAGCACGTCCAGCATCAGCACCACGTTCGGCTCCCACGGCAGGGACGGCGTGATGGTCTCCGGTTGCAGCAGGTCCACGACCGCGTCCGGCCGGAATCGCGTCTCGTAGTCGACGCCGTGGTAGTCGAACCGCAACCCGAGCTTGGTCAGGTACATCTGCGCCACCTTCAACCCGCAACCGATGTCGAGCACGCGCGGCCGTGCCAGGCCGAGGGCCGCGATGCGCTGCTTCACGAGGTGAAACTTCACGTGGTTGAAGAGGTTTTCGTCGGTGCCGTGCAAGAGGCGGTCGACAAGGTAGGGGGAGCGATCACCCTGTGGGGTCGCGTGTGCACCGGCAGAGGGGGGCACCTCGGCAAGGGTGGGTGTGGCGATCGGGTTGCCGGGAGTGGTTCTTCCGTGCGCGCGCAGCCCACGGGCCCGTGGCCGGGTGTCGTCATCCGTTACGTCGCTCATGATCTCATCCTTGATAGAGCTGTTGTGCGCGAAGGACAGCGCCTCTGTCGGTGTGCTTCCCGACGACGCCCAGTCCGTGGTGCGTTGTCGGTGAACCGAACGCCTGCCCGCGCGGCAGAGTGGGTCAGGGTGTGAGGGGGTTGGTGCCTCCTGTTGATCTGTTGATTGCGGGCAGCCTGTGCCCTGCGGGTGTGGCCGGGCAATCGTCCGGTAGCCTAGCCAACCAACACTTTCGTGACAACCGCCGGCCTCCGCACGATTGCACAGAAAAACCGGACGCTCGCACGGCGTTTAGCCAGGGCTGTATTACGTGCCGATGACTGAGAGGCCGTGTTCATCCACAGTCGTCTGTGCGTGCGTGCCGCGTTCATCTGCCTGATTTGATTAGTGTTCGAACGGCACAGAAAGTGTACGTCAGAACGGTGGGGCACGGAGCGCCCCACACGCCACCGTCCAGGGAAGGAGGACACCGCGCATGACATCTGCACCACGCTTGTATTTGACTCAGGGCTCGGGCAACAGCATCAAACCCATGTTGGTCGCGAGTCAGCTCGGGATCGACTGCCACATCGAGTACCTCGACGTGCTCGCAGGCGAGACCCAGCAACCCGCCTTTCTCGCAATCAACCCGCTCGGCGCGGTGCCGTTCATGGTGTTGCCTGACGGCACCGGCCTCGGCGAGTCCAACGCCATCGCCTGGTATCTCGCCGAAGGCACCACGCTCATGCCGGACACCGCACTCACCCGCGCGCAAGCGGTGCGCTGGATGAACTTCGAGCAGACCGCGCTCGAAGCGAACATCTCGCCGCGGCGCTTCTTCACCGCAATAGCACCTGAGCTCGGCAAGGACCAAAAGCACATGCTGCCGGTGTGGCAAGAACGCGGCGACGCCGCCCTCACGGTGCTCGACCACTACCTCAACGGCCGCGACTTCGTCACCGACTACGGCTACAGCGTTGCCGACATCGCCGTGTTTGGCTACACCCACCTCGCTGACGAGGGCGGGTTCAGGCTCGCGGACTACCCGCACGTGAGTGCGTGGATCGAGCGCGTCACGGTGCAGCCGGGCTACCTCGACATCGGCGTGCTGCTGAACGGCAACGACATCGACCTCGCAGCCTGACGGCCACCGCCACACGACGCACCCGGCCATGCCCACGCGCACCGAGCCCGAGATGACCGACCCCTACCCCACGCTGGCCAAGCGCCTCAAGGACATGGAGCGCTTGCGCCGGCCGGTCTGGGTGTTCGACATCGACCGGGCGCACGTCTGCTGGGGCAACACGAGCTGCCTGCCGCTCTGGCAGGCCGATTCGCTCAGCGAGCTGATGTCGCGCGACATGGGCGTGGACATGACCGAGACCGTGGCCACGCGCCTGCGCCAGTACCAGGCGGATTTCGAGGCCGACACCACCAGCCAGTTTCAGGAGGTGTGGACGCTCTACCCCGGCGGCGAACCGCGCACGGTCGATGTGGTGTTCAGCGGCATCGAGCTGGACGACGGGCGCATGGCAATGTTTTGCGAGGTCGACATGCGTGAAGCGCTCGACGCCGAAGCCTTGCGCAGCGCCGAGGCGCTGTTGCACACCTCGGTGATGATCACCCTGTTCTCGGCCCAGGGACTGCCGCTCTACCGCAACCCCGCCGCACGCAGCAAAGTCAGCCACGCGAACGAGACGCTTGGCGAGCACTTCGCCGATCGATCGACCTTGCAGTTATTGACTCAGGCGCACGAAGACGAGATCACCACCGTTGCGCCGGTCCACACCAATGAAGGTCAAAGCTGGCACGACATCAACGCACGGCGCTGCCTCGACGCGGTATCCGGCGAACGCGCCTGGTTGATCAGCGAAGTCGACGTCTCGCGCCTCAAGGCCACCGAAGAGCGGGCGCAGTTCCTCGCCGAGCACGACACGCTGACCAAACTGCCCAACCGCAACCACGTCTCGGTCGCCTTCCAGAACCGCATCGATCAGCTGCTCGCGACCGGTCAGGAAGGCGCGATCATCTTCATCGATCTGGACCACTTCAAGGACATCAACGATTCACTCGGCCACAACGCCGGCGACGAGTTGCTGGTTGTCGTGGCGAAGCGCCTGCAAGCGACCGTCCGCAAGTCGGACGCCGTTGCACGGCTCGGCGGCGACGAGTTTCTGCTGCTGCTCGGCCCGATCGAGAGCGCCGGCGCGGTGCTCGAGATCATCGAGCGTGTTCGCGCCATCACCGCGCAACCGATCGCGCTACACCAGCGCAAGGTCAGCGTCACACCGTCTATCGGCGTCAGCCTCTTTCCGCAGCACGGCCGCAACATCAACGCGCTGCTTCGCCACGCCGACCTCGCGATGTACCACGCGAAGGAAAACGGCCGAAACGACTACTCCTTTTTCACCCAGGAACTGAGCGTCGCGATCGAATCGCGCCTGACGCTCGAGAGCGAACTCAAGACCGCGCTCGCCGACGACCAGCTCGTCACGCACTTCCAACCGCGTGTGAATGTGCAGAGCAACACGATAAGCGGCGCCGAAGCCCTGGTGCGCTGGCAACATCCGGCCCGTGGGCTGGTGCCCCCGGACGTGTTCATTCCGGTCTGCGAAGCCTCGGGGCTGATCGGCCAACTGGGCAAGGTCGTGTTCCGGCATTCCGTGCGCGCCCAACGTGCGTGGGCCGCGCAGGGCCACGACCTGCGCGTGTCGGTCAACCTCTCACCGTTGCAGTTCGGCGAGGACACGTTGGTCGCCGACCTGCTCGCGATCGTCGCGGCCGAGGGCGGTGACATCGACCGCATCGAACTCGAGATCACCGAGTCGGTGCTGCTCGGCCACGACACGGACACCATCGCCAAGCTGAACGCGCTGGTCGACCACGGCTTTCGCATCGCCATCGACGATTTCGGCACCGGCTACTCCAACCTCGCCTACCTCCACCGCTACCCGCTGCGCTGTCTGAAGATCGACCGCTCGTTCATCCAGTCACTCGAGACCGCGCAACCGATCATCGAGCTGATCGTCTCGATGGCGACGCTCTTCAAGCTCGACGTCGTCGCCGAGGGCGTGGAGACCGAAGAGCAACTCGCCGCACTGCGCGGCTACGCCTGCCACGAGTACCAGGGTTTTCTTTTCTCGAAGCCTGTGCCCTTCGAGAGCTTCTGCGCCCTGCTGAGTCGCCTGCCGAGCCAGCGCTGCGCCTGAGCTGCTGCCTGCACGGCACACCCACGCGAAGCGGGCATACACCTTGTGCCGCGCGCCCGTGTGCCCGACCATAGTCTTCTGCCACCGCTCACCCACTGCCTGCCCATGCCTTCGACCGCCCTTGACGCCCACTGGCGCAACGCGCTCCAGACCCACTGGGGCCTCGACGCCACGCTGACCCCACTCGACGGCGAGTACGACCTGAACCTGCTCGCGGAGACTGCTGACGGCTCGGGCTACGTGATGAAGGTGATGCGCGCCGGCTGCGACGCGACGCTGGTTGATATGCAAGTGCGGGCGCTCACCCACATCGCCGAGCGGGCGCCGACCGTGCCCTGCCCCCGGGTCATCCCGTCGCGGGTAGGCGAGACGCTGGAAACGGTGCCGGACGCGGACGGCACTGACCGGCTGGTGTGGCTATTGAGTCGTCTGCCCGGCCACGTCTACGCCGACGCAGCCCCGAAAACCCCGGCCGTGATCGACGCGGTTGGCGAGGTGCTCGGTGGCGCGGCGCGCGCACTCGCGGGCTTCGAGCACGCCGGCCTCGACCGCGTGTTCAAATGGGACCTGGTGCAGGGCCGTTGGATCGAGGCCGAGCTCGCTTGCATCACCGACCCCGCGCGGCGCACGCTGATCGACGGCGTCTGCGCCGCGTTCGCCGCCGTGCAGCCCGCGCTGGCCGCGCTGCCGAGGCAAGCGGCGCACAACGACGCCAACGACCACAACCTGCTGGTCGACGGCGGCCTGAACACGCCGCTCACCGTCTCGGGCCTGATCGACCTCGGCGACCTCTGCCGCACGCCCCGCATCTGCGACCTCGCGATCGCTGCGGCCTACACCGTGCTCGACCACCCGGCGCCCGAGCGGGCCCTCGAAGCGCTGGTCGCGGGCTACCACCGCGCCTACCCGCTGCACGCCGCCGAGCTCGACCTGCTCTGGCCGCTGCTGCGCATGCGGCTCGCGGTCAGTGTGGTCAACTCCACGCTGATGGCCGCGGCCGACCCCGACGACCCGTACATCACGGTGTCGCAGGCGCCGGCCTGGCGTTTCCTCGAAGGCCCCCGGGTGCACGCCGGCCTGCTCGCGGCCCGCCTGCGCGCCGCGTGTGGCCTGCCCGTGGTCGACGGCGCCGACCGCGTGTGCGCGTGGCTAGACAGCCGGCGCGGGCAGTTCGCGCCGCTGATGGGCGAAGACCTCTCGAATGCACCGCTCGGCCCGCTCTCGGTCGAAGACGCTACCTGCCCACAGAACCCGTTTGACCTGCCGATCGCCGAAGCCGCCCGCATCGGCGCCGAGTTCGACAACGCCGGTCGCACCTGGCTCGGCTACTACCACGAGCCGCGCCTGATCTACACCGACACCGCGTTCCGGAACGGCCCCTGGAAGGCGAGCAACCGCCGCACTGTGCACCTCGCGGTGGACGCTTTCGCCCCGGCAGGCCGGCCATTGCACGCCCCGCTCGCCGGCACGGTGTTCGTCGCCGAGTACCGCGGCGGCCACCTCGACTACGGTGGCACGATCATCCTCGCGCACCGCACGCCGGGCGGCGACCCCTTCTACACGCTCTACGGCCACCTCGACCCCGAATTTCTCGAGCGAATCACGCCAGGTGACACGGTTGCAGAAGGCGAGGCCTTCTGCCGCCTCGGCGGCCCGAGCCAGAACGGCGGCTGGGCGCCACACGTGCACTTCCAACTCGCGATGACCACCGAGGGCATCGAGGCCGACTGGCCCGGTGTCGGCGACCCGGACGACATGGCCTTCTGGCGCGCCGTCTGCCCGAACCCGGCGGCGCTGCTGAACCTGCCGGACGACCGTGTCCGTTTCCAACCGACCGACACCGCAGACGTGCTGGCCACACGCCGGGCCCACTATGCCGGCAACCTGCGCCTGAGCTACCGCGACCCGCTCATGCTGGTGCGCGGCTGGCGCCACCACCTCTTCGACGCGTGGGGCCGCCCGTACCTCGACGCCTACAACAACGTGCCGCACGTCGGCCACGCACACCCCCGCCTGCAGGCGATCGCCGCCGACCAGCTGAAGCGCGTCAACACCAACACGCGCTATCTGCACCCGGCGCAAAACGCCTTTGCCGACACGCTGCTCGCCAAACTGCCGGAGCGCTTCGAGGTCTGCTTCTTCGTCAACTCGGGGAGCGAGGCCAACGAACTCGCGCTGCGCCTCGCGCGTGCCGCGACCGGCGCCCGCGGCATGGTCACACCCGATCACGGCTACCACGGCAACACCACCGGCGCGATCGACATCTCCGCCTACAAGTTCAACAAGCCGAACGGCGTCGGCCAGGCCGACTGGGTCGAGCTGGTTGACGTTGCCGACGACCACCGCGGCCGCTTCACGCGCGACGACCCCAACCGGGCGCAGCGCTTCGCCGAGCTCGTCGACCCCGCCATCGCGCGGCTGCGCGACAGCGCGCACGGCCTGGCGGGTTTCATCGCCGAGACCTTCCCTTCGGTCGGTGGCCAGATCATCCCGCCGCCGGGTTACCTCGCAGCGGTGTACGAAAGGGTCCGTGCGGCGGGCGGGGTGTGCATCGCCGACGAAGTGCAGACCGGGCTCGGCCGGCTCGGCGCGGACTACTTCGGGTTCGAGCAGCAGGGCGCCACCCCCGACATCGTGGTGCTCGGCAAACCGCTCGGCAACGGCCACCCGATCGGTGCGGTCGTGACCACCCGCGCCATCGCCGAGGCCTTCGACAACGGCATCGAATTCTTCTCGACCTTCGGCGGCTCGACGCTGTCCTGCCGCCTCGGCAAAGCCGTGCTCGACATCGTCGACGAGGAAGGCCTGCAGGCCAACGCCGAGCGGGTGGGGGCGCACCTGCTGGCAGGCCTTGAGGAACTGCAAGGGCAACACGTCGCCATCAGCGATGTGCGGGGCCTCGGCCTCTTCATCGGCGTCGACCTCGCCAACGCCGACGGCAGCGAAGCCACCGCGCTCTGCACCTACGTGAAGAACCGCCTGCGCGACCACCGCATCCTGATCGGCAGCGAGGGGCCGCACGGCAACATCCTGAAGATCCGCCCGCCGCTCACCTTCGAGGCCGACGACGCCGACATGCTGCTGACGGTGCTGGACAGCGTGCTGGGTGAGGCGGCGCGCTACGCGTAAACCGCAAGCGGTTCGAGAACGTCTTCGAGCACGTGCAAGCCGAGCCCCGGCCCACGTGGCGCGGCAAGGTGGCCGTCGTGCGCCGGCGGCATGCCGGTCGCGTTCGACACCGTCACCCAGTTCATGAAGTCCACCGTGTGGAAGCGGTTGGCCCCCGGCGTCGAGAGCATCAGGTGGGCAGTCGCGGCGGTGTCAACGTCGCTGCCACCGGTGTCCTCGATGCACACCCGCAGCCCGAGGCGCACCGCGACGTCGCGGATGAGCCGCGCCGCCGACAGCCCGCCGACACGCGCCAGTTTCAGCGTGATGCCGTTCGGCACGCCGAGCTGGTGGGCTGCGAGCAGGTCGTCGAGCGACGTGATCGACTCGTCGAGGATCATCGGCTGGCGTGTGTGCCGGCGCACCGCGGCGTTGTCGGCCAGGCTGCGGCAAGGCTGTTCGAGGTAGTAGTCGAGGCCGCCGAGCTTCTGCACGAAGCGCAGCGCATCGTCGGCCGTCCAGGCGGCGTTGGCGTCGGCGAGCAGCAACACGTCGGCGCCGACGGCGGCGCGCACCGCGTGTACCCGCTCCGCGTCATCGAGCGGGTCGTCGCCCACCTTCACCTGGATGCGCCGGTACCCGGCCTGCACAAAGGCCCGCGCCTGCGCGGCCATGGCGTCGGGCTCGGCCTGCGAGACCGAGCGGTAGAGCGGCACCGTGTCGCCAAAGCGCCCGCCGGTGAGCTCTGCGACCGGCAGCCCGCTGACCTTGCCGAGGAGGTCCCAGCAGGCCATGTCGACCGGCGTCTTGACGTAGGGGTGGCCGGCCAGCAGGTCGTCCATACGCGCGTTGAGCCGGGCGAGCTGGCGCGGGTCCTCGCCGATCAACCGCGGCAACAGTTCGGCGAGCCCGGACCGCGCCCCGCCGGCGAACGCGTCCGAATAGAACAGCCCAAGCGGCGCCACTTCGCCCCAGCCGACCAAACCAGTGTCGGTCTCGATTTTGACAAGCGTGGAATCAAAGCCGTCCTCGGTGTGGCCGCGGCACACGTAGGGCCCGGCAGCGAAGGGCTGGAACTGCCTGAACACACTGGCCTGCGTGATGCGCATGGCGGGCAACCCGGTTGAGCAAGGAACCATCCAAGAATAGCCCCGCGCACACCGGGCCACCACGCACCCGGTGCTATCAGCCCGTTTAAAATCGTAACGAGGGAGTCAAGTACAAGGCGCGAGCAGCCGGTCCGGCGCCCCGGCAGAGGCCGAGACATATCAATGGTACGGCATACCGGCAGATAGGCTCGGTCCGAGCAGCCGGTGCGCCGGAGCGACAGCAACGCAGTAATTGACACCCGCAGTAGATTTTAAACGGGCTGCTATAGTCGCGCGAGGCCAGCACCCGTCCACACCGATGCCCCCGGAAAGCACGTTCGACTACCTCGTGATCGGCAGCGGCGCCGCCGGCTCGGTGGTGGCCGCGCGGCTTGCGGACGCCAACGTCGGCAGCGTCTGCGTGATCGAGGCGGGCGGCGACAACGACCGCCTGATGGTCAACGTGCCGGCGGGTTTCGTCCACAACCTCAAGAAGCCCGAACTGATGTGGCAGTTCGGCTCGGAGCCCGGGCCGAACACCGCCGGCCGCAGCGTCTACATCCCACAGGGCAAACTGCTCGGCGGTTCGACCTCGATCAACGGCCTGATTTACAACCGCGGTCAGGCGGCGGATTTCGACCACTGGGCGTCGCTCGGCAACCCGGGCTGGTCCTATCAGGATGTCTTGCCCTATTTCCGGAAGTCCGAGACCTTCGACGGCCCGGCCTCGCAGTACCGCGGCGCGAGCGGCCCGCTGCGCACCGGCGGGCCCGAGCAGAGCCACCCGCTTTGCGACACCTTCATCGACGCGGTCGCCGCGCTCGCCAACGCGCCCGCGCACACCGACTACAACGGCGCGGTGCAGTGCAGCACCGGCTACTACCAGCGCTACATCCACCGCGGCCGGCGCGAGAACGTCGCGGCGCGTTTTCTGAAGCCCGCGCTCGCGACAGACCGGGTGCAGATCGAACGCGAGACGCTGGCCGAGCGCCTGCTGTTCGACGGCAAGCGCGCCACCGGGGTTCAGGTGAGCCAAGGCGGCGAGCGCCGCCAGTTGCACGCGCGGCAGGCCGTGCTGGTGTGCGCCGGCACGGTCAACAGCGCCGCGCTGCTGCAGCGCTCCGGGGTGGGCGACGGCGCCCACCTGCAGAGAATCGGCATCGACGTGGTGCACCACCTGCCGGGCGTCGGCGAGAACTTCTCAGACCACTACTTCCTGCGCGCCGCGATTCGCCTCAAGGCCCACCACGTGACGCTCAACCAGCAGAGCACCGGCTGGCGGCTTGGCGCGGAGATCCTGAAATGGCTCGCCGGCCGGCCCAGCATTCTGGCCTGGAGCCCGTCGATCGCCTACGCCTTTCTGAACGCGCAGGCCGTGCTCTCGGGCCAGGGCAGCGCCACCGACCAGCCGGACCTGCAATTCGTGTTCAGCCACGGCAGTTACCGCCCGGGGCGCGTCTACGAGCTCGACACGGTCCCCGCCGTGACCTGCGGCTTCACCCAGCAACGGCCGCACAGCCGCGGCCACGTGCGCATCCGGTCGGCCGACCCGCACGACACCCCGACGGTGCAACCGAACTACCTCGTCGACGAGCGCGACCAACAGGCGGCGGTGGACGGCATGCAGATCGTGCGGCGCATCATCGCCTCACCCGGTTTTGCCCCGCTCGTCGAGCAGGAGGACGTCCCGGGTGCCGACGTGCAGTCGCGCGAGGCCCTGCTGCAGTTCGCGCGCGAGACCGGCAACACCGGCTACCACCTGGTCGGCACCTGCAAGCTCGGCCCGGCCAGCGACCCGCTCGCCGTGGTCGACACCGACCTCCGCGTGCACGGACTCGACGGCCTGCGGGTGATCGACGCCTCGGTGATGCCGACCGTGACTTCCTCCAACACCTGCGCCGCCACCACCATGATCGGCGAGAAGGGCGCGGACAGTCTGATCAACCCGCACTGAGCAGCTCACCACAAGGACGACCCGATGGCCGACGGCCAAACCCCCGTTGACGCCGCGCTGGACGCGCTGGCACAAGACCTCCACCCCAACCAGATCGCGCTGCCCGGCTCGGCCGACTACGCCGAGACGGTCGCGATCGACAACGGCCGCATCGCCTACCACCCGGCCGCGGTGATCTACCCCGAAACGGCGGCGGACGTGCAGCGGGTGCTGGCTGTGTGCCGGCAGTACGGCGTACATTTCACCTTGCGAAACGGCGGCCACAACGCGGTGGGGTGGTGCCTGAACGACGGCGGTATCGTGGTGCACTTGAAACGCCTCCGCCAGTTGGCGCTCGACGCCGAGGCCCGCACGCTGATGGTCGGGAGCGGGCTGCTCTGGGGCGACGTGTACGGCGCCCTGCGCGACTCGGGGCTGGTGCCGATCGGCGGCGGATCGACCGCAGTCGGCGTGTCCGGCTTCACGCTGGGCGGCGGCTTCTCCTTCCTCTCGCGCAGCCACGGCCTCGCCGTCGACAACCTGCTCGCCGTCGAGTTCGTGACCGCCGACGGCGAGCTGCTGACCCTCGGCCCGGACGAGACCGACCCGGACCGCGCCGCGCTTTTCTGGGCGCTGCGTGGTGGCGGCGGTGGCAACCTCGGCGTCGCCACCGCCTTCACGTCAAACGTCTTTCCCGCGGTGCCCGACGCGCTGGGCGGCGTGCTCGTCTGGGACATCGCCGACGCAGCGCGCGTGCTGCACGCCTACCGTAGCTGGGTGCTCGACATGCCTGACACGCTCGACGCCGCGATCGTGTTGTCGCCGACCCAGCTGATCCTGCTCGCCTACTGCCACAGCCCGCACACCGAAGGCCTCGCCGTGATGCAGCCCATGATCGCGCTCGCACCCAAGATCAACCGTCTGGCGCCGACGGGCTTCTACGACTTCATCGACACCTACGGGTCGTCCACCACCAGCGCCGGCAAATCGACCTACATCGCCTTCGGCAACGTGGCCGAACCGCCGGACGACGCCTTTTTCGACACCCTGGTAGAGCACATCGCCACCGCCCCCAGCACTGCCACGCAAATCGCGCTCGAGTACGCGGGCGGTGCCATCGCCCGCGTGCCACCCACCGCCACCGCCTTCCCCTGGCGACACGTCTGCGCGCGCTGTGAAATCAAGGCGACCTGGGACAGTCAAAAAGACGACGCGACGAACATCGCCTGGGCCGAGCGGCTCAAGGCCGCGCTCGGCGACGCGCTCTCCGGCGGCGACGTCAACCAGCAGGACCCGCTGCTCACCGACTGGCCCGCCGCCTACTACGGCGACAACTACCCGCGCCTGCAGCGCGTCAAGGCCCGCTGGGACCCGGACAACGTGTTCCGTTTTCCACAGAGCATCCGCCTGCCTGACGCCGACTGACGCCAGCCGCTCGCCCGGCGACGCGCCCCGTGACCCTGTCGCGGCGCCGGATGATTCACTTCAGACACACCTGGCCTCGGCGACCGCACCGCACGCGTGTCTGCGGTGCGCCGAGTTCGGCGCCGGTCGGACCAAGACAACCACAGGCAAAGTCCAGCGGTTTAAACTGAAGGCCCAACGGGCGGCCGAGCGGGCCGCCGACGCCACGGCGGTCTGACCGGGCCTCGGCCATCGGCAACGCTTTTCGAAAACCAAAAAGGAGATACCCATGAAAAAACAACTTCTCACCGCCGCGGCGGCGGCCCTCATCGCGACCGGCGCGGTGGCGCAGGTCAAGGTGGGTATGATCACCACGCTCTCGGGCGGCGGCGCCGGCCTTGGCATCGACGTGCGCGACGGCTTCATGCTCGCGATCGCGCAATCCGGCCGTGACGACGTCGAGGTCGTCATCGAGGACGATCAACGCAAGCCCGACATCGCCGTCCAGCTCTCCGACAAGATGATCCAGTCCGAGCGTGTCGACGTGATGACTGGCATCATCTGGTCAAACCTCGCGATGGCTGTGGTGCCTTCGGCGGTGCGCCAGGGCGTGTTCTACCTCTCACCGAACGCCGGCCCGTCGGCACTCGCCGGCAAGGGATGCCACGCCAACTACTTCAACGTCGCCTGGCAGAACGACAACCTGCACGAAGCGGCCGGCGCCTACGCCAACACCGCAGGTTACAAAAACAGCTTCATCATGGCGCCGAACTACCCGGCGGGCGCAGACGCGCTGACCGGCTACAAGCGCTTCTTCGAGGGTGATCTCGCCGGCGAAGTGTTCACCAAGCTCGGCCAGACCGACTACGCGGCCGAGATCGCGCAGATCCGTGCAAGCGGCGCCGACAGCGTGTTCTTCTTCCTGCCGGGCGGCATGGGCATCTCCTTCCTCAAGCAGTACGCCGACAGCGGCATCGAGATCCCGGTGGTCGGCCCCGCGTTCAGCTTCGACCAGGGCATTTTGCAAGCCGTAGGCGATGCGGCCATGGGCGTGGTGAACACCTCGCAGTGGAACAAGGACATCGACAACCCGACCAACGCAGCCTTCGTCGAGACCTTCCAGGCCGAGTACGGCCGCCTGCCGTCGCTCTACGCGAGCCAGGGTTTCGACACCGCCAACCTGCTGCTCTCGGCACTCGACGCGGCGGCACCGGGCGACAGCGACGCGTTCCGTGAGGCGCTGCGTGCTGCCAACTTCGAGAGCACCCGCGGCGACTTCGCCTTCGGCCCGAACCACCACCCGGTGCAGTCGATCTACGCGCGCGAAGTGATCAAGGAAGGCGACGTCTTCACCAACAAGATCATCAGCACCGCCCTCGAGAACCACTCCGACGCCTACGCCGCCGACTGCGCGATGTAAGGCCCCACGCACACCCGGGCAGCCGCCCGGGTGTGCTCTGTCCCGCCGGTATCCATGTCCACCATCCTCGTCATCGAGCAGATCCTGAACGGCCTGCAGTTCGGCATCATGTTGTTTCTGATGGCCGCCGGGCTCACGCTGATCTTCGGCGTGATGGGCCTGATCAACCTCGCGCACGGCTCGCTCTACATGGTCGGCGCCTTTGCCGCCGCCGCGGTCGCGGGCGCGACGGGTTCCTTCGGGCTCGGCCTGGTCGCGGCATTGGCGGCTGCGGCCTGCGCGGGGGCACTCATTGAAGTGGTGGTGATCCGCCGGCTCTACCGCGCCGCCCACCTCGACCAGGTGCTCGCGACCTTTGCGCTGATCCTGATCTTCTCCGAGGGCACGCGCTGGGTGTTCGGCTCCTTTCCGCTCTTTCTCGACATCCCTGACGCCCTGACCGGCCCGATCACGCTGCCGGGCGGCATCGAGTACTCGCGCTACCGCCTGTCGCTGATCGCGATCGGCCTCGCGGTCGGGGCGGGCTTGTGGTTTCTGATCGAGCGCACGCGGCTCGGCATCCAGATCCGCGCCGGGCAGAACGACCGCGAGATGATCGCGGCACTCGGCGTCGACATCTCGAAACTCTACACCCTCGTCTTCGCGCTCGGCGCCGCGCTCGCCGGGCTCGCCGGTGCACTGGTCGGGGCCATCCAATCGGTGCAGGTCGGCATGGGCGAGCCGGTGCTGATCCTCGCCTTCGTCGTCATCGTCATCGGCGGCATCGGTTCGATTCGCGGCGCGCTGGTCGGCGCGCTGCTGGTCGGCCTCACCGACACGCTGGGCGGCGTCTTTCTGCCGGAACTCCTCAAGTGGTTCATGGAACCCGGCGCTGCGCAGAGGACCGGCTCGGCGCTCGCGTCGATGGGCATCTACGTGCTGATGGGCGCGGTGCTGGTGTGGCGGCCGTCCGGCCTCTTCGGGGCGCGCGCGTGAGACTCGACGAGCGCCTCGTCAACGCCGTGGTGCTGCTTGGCATCCTGGCGCTGCCGCTTTGGGCGCTGTTCGCGGACGAGCCCTTCACCATCACCCTCGTGACCCGCGCGGTGATCCTCGCGCTCGCCGCCGTCGGGCTCAACATCCTGCTCGGCATCGGCGGGCTCGTGAGCTTCGGCCACGCGGTTTTCTTCGGCCTCGGCGGCTACGCCATGGGCATCCTCGCCTACCACGCGCAGAACTACACGCCGCTGAGCCTCGGCGTCTTCGAAACCGACGGCACCCAACTGATGCCGGTGATCTGGCTGGTTGCGGTGGTGGTCTCGGGCGTCGCGGCGTGTCTGATCGGGCTGTTGTCGCTTCGTACCAGCGGCGTGTACTTCATCATGATCACGCTCGCCTTCGGCCAGATGTTCTTCTATTTCGCGATTTCCTGGGCCGAGTACGGCGGCGAGGACGGCCTCTCGATCTACGTGCGCAACAGCTTCCCCGGCATCAACACGCTGGTGCCGATCGAGTTCTTCGGCTTGTGCTTCGCGCTGCTCTGCGTGGTGTTGCTGTTCACCGCCAAACTGCAAGCCTCGCCCTTTGGCCTCGCGCTGAACGCGACCCGCCAATCGCAGGCGCGCGCCGAGGCGGTCGGGCTCAATCCGATGCGCCTGCGCCTCGCGGCCTTCGTCATTTCGGGCTGCGTGACCGGCCTCGCCGGTGCGCTGTTCGCCGACCTCAACCGCTTCGTCTCACCGTCGATGTTCAGCTGGCAGCTCTCGGGCGAGCTGATTGTGC
Source organism: Pseudomonadota bacterium (assembly GCA_039196715.1). Lineage (NCBI taxonomy): Bacteria > Pseudomonadati > Pseudomonadota > Pseudomonadota bacterium. The sequence continues at coordinate 12,838 of JBCCUP010000011.1, read as the reverse complement.
TGATCATCATCGGCGGCGTCGGCCGGCTCATGGGCCCGGTGATCGGTGCGTGCGTGTTCGTCACGCTCGAGCACGTGCTCGGCGGGCTGACCGAGTTCTGGCACATCTACCTCGGCATCGTGCTGCTGGTGATCGTGGTGTTCGGCCGCGGCGGCGTCATGGGCCTGCTGACCGGGCGGGAGGGCGCGCATGTCTGACCCCCGGCTCGAAACCCGCGGCCTGTCGAAACGCTTCGGCGCGCTGGTCGCGACCGACGACGTCTCGATCACCCTGCACCCCGGCGAGATCCACGCGGTGATCGGCCCGAACGGCGCGGGCAAGTCGACCCTGATCAAGCAGATCTGCGGCGAACTCACACCGGACAGCGGCGAGGTGTGGCTGAACGGCGCCGACCTCTCGCCGCTTGGCACCGCCGCCCGTGCGCGCGCCGGCCTCGGCCGCACCTTTCAGGTGTCCGCGCTCGCGATGGAGGACACCGTGCTCGAGAACGCCGTGCTCGGTGCCATCGGCGCGGCGCGCCAAGCGAGCCGCTTCTGGCGCGGTGCGCTCAACCGCCGCGACCTCGTCGACCGCGCCCGCCACGCGCTCGCGCGCGTCGACCTCGACGCCCACCGCGACACCCCGTGCGCCAACCTCAGCCACGGCCAACGACGCCAGCTCGAAGTGGCCGTGGCGCTGACCCTCGACCCGAGTGTGTTCATCATGGACGAGCCGATGGCCGGCCTCGGCGCCGAGGGTTCCAAGACCATGACCGCCTTCCTCGACGGGCTGCGCCAGGAGGCGCCGATCCTGTTGGTGGAGCACGATATGGACGCGGTCTTCGCGCTCGCCGACCGCATCTCGGTGCTGGTCTACGGCAGCGTGATCGCCACCGGCAGCAGCGACGCCATCCGCAGCCACCCGGCCGTGCGCGAAGCCTACCTCGGGGACGACGCATGAGCCTGCTCGAAGTCGATCAGCTCAGCGCGCACTACGGCAGCAGCCAGGCGCTCTTCGGCGTTGACTTCGCGCTGGATGAAGGCGAGGTCATCGCATTGATGGGCCGGAACGGCATGGGCAAGTCGACGACGGTCAAGGCCATCTGCCGGATGATTGGCTCCGCCGGCGGCCTGCGTTTTCGTGGCACCGACCTGCACAGCCTGCCGAGCCACGCCGCCGCTCGCCTCGGCATTGGTCTTGTGCCCGAGGGCCGCCGCTGTTTCGCCGACCTGACCGTGCACGAAAACCTGATTGCCGCGGCACGGCCGGGCGAGTGGGACGTCACCAAGGTCGCCACCCTCTTCCCGCGCCTCGGCGAACGCACCGGGCAACGCGCGGCGTCGCTCTCCGGCGGCGAGCAGCAGATGCTCGCCATCGGCCGTGCGCTGATGACCAACCCGCGCCTGCTGATCCTCGACGAAGCCACCGAGGGCCTCGCGCCGATCATCCGCCAGGAAATCTGGGCCGCCATGCTGACACTCAAGGCCGAGACCGGCGTGGCGCTGCTCCTGATCGACAAGTCGCTCAAAGAACTGACCCGCGTCGCCGACCGCGCCGTGATCCTCGAGCGCGGCCGCACCGTCTGGACCGGCGCCACCGACGCGCTGACCGCCGACATCACCGAACGCTACGTGGGGGTATGAGCACCGCCATGACCCACCCCACACCGCCGCCACCGAGGAGCCCCGCATGAGGCACGAGACCGTCCACCCCGAAGGCTGGCTGCCGGCCAAGGGCTACGCGAACGGCATGCTGACGCGCGACGGCACGCTCCACATCGGCGGGCAGATTGGCTGGGACGCCAACAAGCGCTTCGTCGACGGCGGCTTTGTCGAGCAGATGCAACAAGCCCTGCAGAACATCGCCGACATCGTCACCACCGCCGGCGGCGAAGTCCGCGACATCACCCGCCTGACCTGGTTCGTTACCGACAAGGCCGAGTACCTCGCCCGCCAGGCCGAAGTCGGCGCCGCTTACCGCACCGTCTTCGGCAAGCACTACCCCGCCATGTCGATGGTCGTCGTCGCCGGCCTCATCGAAGACGCCGCCCTGGTCGAGATCGAGGCGACAGCGCACATCGGAACAGACTGACACGCACTGACCACACCGTGGTTTCCCGTCTGGCCAGTCGGGTGAACAATGCGGCACGCTAGCGCTCCAAACCTTCTCCACACCGGCCGCCCGTCATCGCCCAGCGCACCGCCCTCATCCTGATCATCCTCGTCTCGAGCGTCGCGCTCGGCGGGCTGATCCTGTGGTTCTCGCCGCTGAACGGGATCGACAGCAACCGGCTTGCCGACGACCTCGGCAACCGCCTGGCGGCGTTCGGGCCCGCAGGCGTGGGGCTGATGCTGCTCGGCGGCACGCTCGCGACCGCCGTCGGTGTGCCGCGGCAGTTGATTGCACTGATCTCGGGTTTCGGATTCGGGCTGGCGGTGGGCCTGCCGCTCGCCATCGCCGCGTGCAGCCTCGGCGCGATCACGACCTTCCTCGTGTCGCGCCACCTCGCACGTGCCTGGGTGCAACGGCGCTTCCCGAAGATCGCCGACGCACTCACGCGCTTTGCCGCCGAGGACACGTTCCTCAAGATCCTGATCATCCGCTTCCTGCCGGTCGGCACGAACATGCTGACCAACCTCGCGGCCGGCACCACGCACATCCGCGCGCGCACGTTTTTTCTCGCGTCCCTGCTCGGCTTTCTGCCGCAGACCAGCATCTTCGTGCTGATCGGCAACGGCCTCAAGGTGCGCTCGACCGACCAGCTGATCCTGGCTGGCGTGCTCACCGTGATCGCGCTGATCCTGAGCGCCTGGCTCTACCGAAAACACCGCGCCAGCCTGACGCCCGACGCGACATGAATGCGCGCCGATGGGGCCTGCTGGCGCTGGCGGCGATCGCGGTTGCGGCCTACCTCCTTCTCGCACCGGCGACGCACCCACACCGCATCTACCACAACGGCACCGTGCTGACGCTGGACGCGGACAACACCGTGGCCGAAGCGATCGCCATCCGCGACGGCCGCGTCGAAGCCGTCGGCAAAAACGCCGATGTCACCCGCTGGCGCTCGCCCGACACCGAGCTCGTCGACCTCGGTGGCAAGACGCTGATGCCGGGCTTCATCGACGCCCACAGCCACTTCCCGGTGAGCGGACTCTTTGCCGTCACCGCCGACCTTCGCCCACCGCCGATCGGTAACGTCGACAGCATCCCGAAACTGCTCGACGCAATTCAGCGCTACGACACCGCGAGTGACCGCGACTGGGTGATCGGCTTCGGCTACGACGATTCCTTCCTCGCCGAGCAACGCCACCCCACCCGCGCCGAACTCGACGCGGCGGTGCCGGACAAGCCCGTCTACCTCTGGCACAGCTCGGGGCACATGGGCGTGGCCAACTCGACAGCGCTGGCGGAACTTGGCATCGACGACAGGACGCCGAACCCGCTCGGTGGCATCATCGCGCGCGACCCGGCAACCGGCCGGCCCAATGGCCTGCTGCTCGAAGCCGCGGCGCCGCCGATGAGCCGTCTGCTCGGCACGTTCAGCGGGTGGGATGTGTACGCAATGCTGCAACGCGCTGTGGACGACTACCGCGCCGCCGGCATCACCACCGCGCAGAACGGCGGCGCCAACACCCGGCTGATGCAAGCCCTGTACTGGGGGCAGCGGCTGGGGCTGATCCCGTTTCGGCTGAACATCTGGGCCAAGGAGAAAACCCTCGGCCGCGCCATCCTCGACGGCCGCATCAACCCGGCCGACTACCGCAGCGACCGCTTCCGCATCTCGGCCATCAAACTCTTCGCCGACGGCAGCCCGCAAGGCCACACCGCCTGGCTGACCCAGCCCTACCATCGCCAACGCAACGGCCGACCCACGACCTACCGCGGCTTTGCGCTGCTGACCCAGGAACAGCTCTACCGCATCGGCTTGCCCTACCACAAGGCGGGCTGGCAGCTCGCCATCCACGGCAACGGCGACGCCGCCATCGACGACATCATTGCCGCCTGCAAACGCCTGCAAGCCACCGACCCGCGAGAAGACCACCGCATGATCCTCGTGCACGCGCAGCTGGCGCGCAGCGACCAGCTCCCGGCGATGCGCAACTGCGGCATCACACCGAGTTTCTTCTCAAACCACGTCTACTACTGGGGTGACGTGCACAGTCAGCTGCACCTCGGGCCGGTGCGCGCCGAGACTATCAGCCCGGCCGCGAGCGCTGCGAAAGCCGGCTTGCCGTTCACCCTGCACACCGACACGCCGGTCACGCCGATCGATCAGCTGCGGCTTATCGCAAGTGCGGTCACCCGCACCACCTTGAGCGGCCAGACGCTGGGCGACCACGAACGCATCAACGCGGCCGACGCGCTCGCCGCGGTCACACGCGACGCCGCGTGGCAAACGTTCCAGTCCGGCACCGTGGGCCAGATCGCTGTGGGTCAGCTCGCAGACCTGGTGGTGCTCTCCGGCAACCCACTCGACAACCCGAGCGACCTGCACGCGCTGCAGGTGGAACAGACCATCGTGGGCGGCGCGGTGGTGTACACACGCGCCGACGAGTGAGGGCGGGACCGCACCGCCACCGCACAAACCCACTATAGTGGCGGCATTCAACGTAACCTCGAGACGGCACCATGGACGCAGACCGGCACACCCGCCTCGTGGCCGCCAAGTCGATCAGCCAGGACGCGGGCGTCGAGGCACTCGCCTACTTTCGCCGCCTCGACAGTCTGACGGTGGAGCAGAAGGGCCACCAGGACCTCGTGTCCGAGGCCGACAAGAACGTCGAGCTGCTGATCCGCCAGCGGCTGCGCGAGGCGTTTCCGGACGACGGCATTGTCGGCGAAGAGCACGCGCCGGTGGCCGGCACGTCCGGCTACACCTGGGTGATCGACCCGATCGACGGCACCGCCAACTTCCTCGCCGGCATCCCGACCTGGGTTGTGGTGCTCGCCTGCGTGCACGGCGGCCAAACGCAGATCGGCGTCATCTGCGACCCGGTACACGACGAACTCTATTCGGCTGTCGCCAACGAGGGCGCGTACCGCAACGGCCAGCCGATGGCGGTCTCGAGTGCACCGGGCCTCGGCCACGGCTCGGTGGGCGTCGGGTATTCCGGGCGGGTGCGCGAGCTCAACATCTGCGGCACCATCACCGGTCTGATTGAACAGGGCAGTGTGTTCTACCGAAACGCATCCGGCGCGCTTTCGCTCGCGTACGTCGCGGACGGGCGCTTGCTCGGCTACGTCGAGGAACACATGAACGCGTGGGACTACCTCGCCGGCCAATTGCTGGTGAAGGAAGCCGGCGGCCTGATCGAAATGCAGGACGCCGACACCGTGATCGCCGAGGGTGGCCGCGTGGTGGTCGGGACGCCAGCGGTGTTCGACACACTGGTCACGCTCTGCAACCAGACTTTCGGCCAGTCGGATTGAGCGCGCCTGTGAACGCCCTGATTTTCTGCGACATCGACGGCTGCCTCAGCGACGGCAAGAACCGCGCGTTCGACCTGCCACGCCTGCTCGAGGCGCGCGCGGTCATCGCGCGACTTGCCAAGCACGGCATCGGTTTCACGCTGTGCACGGGCCGCCCGCAGCCCTTTGCCGAAGCCGTGGCACAAACGCTCGATTCGGTGCTGCCGCTGGTCTGTGAAGGCGGCGCGCTGGTCTATGCCCCAGCCACCGACACCTACCTGCCGGTAGCCGACTCTGAGAGTCTGCGCGCCATCGCCGAGGTCGAACGCGCCATCCGTGCGGGTGACATCCTCACCGAGGACCTCTACTTCGAAGTCGGCAACGCCTACAGCCTGTGCCTGACCGGCCCGGCCATCAGCGATCAGAGCCAGCGCGCCATCCACGCGCGAATGGATGACCTCAAAGCCCGTTTCGGCGCGCACCCCGTCGCCTGGTCGCACTCGACCACCTCGGTCGACATCACGCCGCAGGGCATCAGCAAGGGCAGCGGGGTCGAGGCCGTGTGCGCCCGCCTCGGTGTCCCGCTCGACAACACCGCGGGCATCGGCGACAGCAACGGCGACCTCGGATTGTTCGCCGCAGCAGCGCATGGGTACTGCCCGTCAAACGCCAGCCCGGAACTGCAAGCGCAAGCCGTCTACGTCTCGCCCGACCCCGTCCTCGCCGGCACCCTCGACATCCTCAACCGCATTGCGGACAACCCCAGCGTGCTGCTCGGCAACGCGCCGAACTGAGCGCACCACGGCAACACAAAGCCCACCAACGAACCCTGTGGGAGCGTGGGCTCGCCAACGGCGATCCGCGCGAATGCAATCTCACCGTCACCGCTGCGGCCGAATTCCACACCACACCACTTCGCGCCGTCTCATCCGGCCTACGCGGCCGGACGAGGACGATGCTCCCACAGCGGAGCTGACCACGCCCATTGGAACCAGAGCACGAACGGCCCGAACGACGGCGTATAGAGTCAACCCGCTACCACTGACACTCGCGCCATCACCAGTATCAAGCCAGCCACCGCACCCCCGTGGGAGCGTGGGCTCGCCGAAGGCGACCCGCGCGAATGCGATCTCACCGTCACCGCTGCGGCCAACTTCAACACCACACCACTTCGCGCCGTCTCATCCGGCCCGCACGGCCGGACGAGGACGACGCTCCCACGGCAGAGCTGATCACAACCATCGGAACCCAAACACGTGCGGCCCTAACGACGACGCACCAAACCCATTCATTACCACTGGCACTCACGCCACCAACAGCGTCAAGCGAGACACCGCACCCTGTGGGAGCACGGGCTCGCCGAAGGCGACCCGCGCGAATGCAATCTCACCGTCACCGCTGCAGCCGAATCCTCTACCTCAGCACTTCGCCCCGTCTCACCCGGCCTAACCGGCCGGATGAGGACGGCGCTCCCACGGCAGTTTTGAACCCGCCGCAACACCTGGTGGGAGCACGGGCTCGCCAACGGCGACCCGCGCGAATGCGATCTCGCCGTCACCGCTGCAGCCTAATCCTCCACCGCAGCACTTCGCGCCGTCTCATCCGGCCCGCACGGCCGGACGAGGACGACGCTCCCAAGGTCATCAGTCCTGTTCGAGCCCGCGACCGCCCTCCACCACCCCCAAGCAAAAACTTGCCGGATACTGCATTCCTGTGCATGCTGCCGTGTGAGGACAGACAACACGTGGGCACACTGCCCACTCGGGTGTGACATCGCCCGGCACGCGCCGTTGCCCCACCCGAACACCGGGCGTCACCGCAACAACGACGGCCACGTCACACCCGGCAACCCACGTCGAAAGACGCGCATTCAGGGAGACTCGCACAATGACGAAACGCACACTCTTGGCATCCAGCATCCTGGCTGTCATGGTCACCGGCACTGCACCGGTCGCCGTGGCCAAGGACAAGATGACGCTCTACTGCAGCGCGCAGGAAGACTGGTGCCAGCTGATGGTCAACAGCTTCGAAGATGCCACCGGCATCGACGTGTCGATGACCCGCAAGAGCTCCGGCGAGACCTTCGCCCAGATCAAGGCCGAGGCCACCAACCCCAAGGGCGACGTCTGGTGGGGCGGCACCGGTGACCCGCACCTGCAGGCCGCCGAAGAGGGTCTGACCGCAGCCTACGTGAGCGACATGCGCTCCGAGCTGAACGACTGGTCGATCTCACAGGCGACCTCCGCTGGCGACAAGACCATCGGCATCTACTCCGGCGCGCTCGGCTACGGCTACAACACCGAGCTCCTGGCCGCCAACGGCCTGCCCGAGCCCGGCTGCTGGAAGGACCTCCTGAAGCCCGAGTACAAGGGCCACGTGCAGATGGCCAACCCGAACTCCTCCGGCACCGCCTACACCACGCTCGCGACCATCGTGCAGCTCTTTGGCGAGGACGAGGGCTTCGAGTTCATGAAGGGCCTGCACGCCAACATCAACCAGTACACCAAGTCCGGCTCGGCGCCAATCAAGGCGGCGGCACGCGGCGAGACCACCATCGGCATCGTCTTCATGCACGACGCGGTCAAGCAGGCGGTCGCGGGCTTCCCGATCACCGTGGTGGCCCCGTGCGAAGGCACCGGCTACGAGATCGGCTCCATGTCGATCATCAAGGACGGCCGCAACCCCGAGAGCGCGCAAGCGTTCTACGACTGGGCACTGACCGCCGAGGCGCAGACGCTCGCGTTGCAGGTGAATGCGTTCCAGGTGCCCTCCAACATGGGCGCTGAAACCTCCCCGAGTGCACCGGACCTCGCGTCGATCACCCTGATCGACTACGACTTTGCCAAGTACGGCTCCAGTGCCGAGCGCAAACGCCTGCTGAAGAAGTGGGACGACGAGGTCTCTGTCCTGCCGCAGTAAGCCACTCACCGCCGTGCGCACTGCGAACGCGAGGGACCCGGCCCAACCGGTACTGATCTTCTGGATCGTCATCGGTTGGGTCGGTTTCTTCGTGCTGCCGTGGTACGCGATCGAAGACGGCTTCTTCACCTTCGAGTGGCTGTTCGACGGCTACCCGTTCGACACCGACTACGCCCCGGCGGCCTTCCTGATCGCCCAGGGCGAAAAACTCTGGCTGGCGCCGCTGGCACTGCCGCTCTTCGCGGTGCTGGCCGCGCTCGGCCGCCCCAAATCCGACCCGCGCTACGCCACCGTGCTGATCGCCGCGAGCGCCTTCGGCTGCACCTGGCTGCTGTTCCAGGGCTTCGGCATCGGCCTGCGCGGCTGGCAGTTCGGCGTGTTCGAATCGCTGTTCGGGCCGCTCGGCGACCGCCAGTTCGGCATGGGCTACGGTGCACTCTTCCTCGCCACTGCGCTGCTCTTCCTCTTTACCCAGGGCATCGCGGCGCGCGGCGCGATCAACGGCGACGTGTTCGTCGTCAGCGCGATCGGCGGCGTCATCGCCGTGATTGCGATCTTCGTCTTCTTCCCGATCGCGAAAATGCTGACCGCCGCCTTCATCACCGAGGAAAGCACCTACTCGGTCAGCGTGTTCGCGGCGAAGTTCTTCGACGACCGTCTCTGGGGGCTCGGCTGCGTGACCGGCGGCAACCGCTGCGGCGTCGCCTGGAACTCCCTCTTCCTCGCGGTTGCCGTGGGCGTGATCACGACACTTCTCGGCCTCGTGTTCGCGCTGGTGGTGACGCGGTCGGGCTTCAAATACAAGCGTGCAATGCGCGCGCTGACCGTGTTGCCGATCATCACACCGCCGTTTGTGATTGGGCTTGCGATCATCCTGCTGTTCGGCCTCTCGGGCACCGTGACCACTTTCGTCGCCGACCTGCTCGGCGTGCAGCCCACGCGCTGGGTCTACGGCCTGCCCGGCATCCTGATTGCGCAGGTGCTCGCCTTCACCCCGATCGCCTTTCTGGTGCTGATCGGCGTGGTCGAGGGCGTGAGCCCGTCAATGGAGGAAGCCGCCCAGACCTTGCGCGCGAGCAAGTGGCAGGTGTTTCGGACGGTGTCCTTCCCGCTGATGCGCCCCGGCCTTGCCAACGCCTTCCTGCTGGGCTTCATCGAGAGCATGGCGGACTTCGGCAACCCGCTCGTGCTCGGCGGCAACTACGACGTGCTCGCCACCGAGATCTTCTTCGCCATCGTCGGCGCGCAATACGACCAGGGCCAGGCCGCCGTGCTCGCCATCGTGCTGCTGGCCTTCACGCTCGGCGCGTTCTACGCGCAGCGCTTCTGGCTCGGCAAGAAGTCCTACACCACCGTCTCGGGCAAGGGCGACGCGGGCGTGCACCCGACCATGCCGAAGGCCCTGTCGCTGCCCGTGATCGTCATCGCCGTGGTCTGGGCGAGCTTCACCGCGATCATCTACGGCATGATTGTCGTTGGCAGCTTTGTCGAGCTGTGGGGCGTCAACAACTCGCTGACCTTCAAGCACTACGTCACGGCCTTCTCGGTGGCGCTCGACGACAACGGCGTGCGCTGGACCGGCGCGGCCTGGAACAGCTTCTGGACCACCATCCAGATCGCCGCGATCGCCGCGCCACTGACCGCAGCGCTCGGCCTGCTGACCGCCTACCTCCTGACGCGCCAGACCTTCACCGGCAAGTCGAGCTTCGAGTTTGGCACCATGTTGAGCTTTGCCATCCCCGGCACCGTGATCGGCGTGAGCTACATCCTCGCGTTCAACGTGCCGCCGCTCGAACTGACCGGCACGGGTGTCATCCTCGTGATCAGCTTCATCTTCCGCAACATGTCCGTTGGCGTGCGCGCGGGGATTGCCTCGATGTCGCAGCTCGACAAGAGCCTTGACGAGAGCTCGCTGACGCTCGGCGCCAACAGCTGGCACACCTTCAGACGGATCATCCTGCCGCTGCTCAAGCCCGCCATCCTCGCGGCGCTGGTGTACAGCTTTGTCACCGCGATGACCGCGGTCTCGGCTGTGATCTTCCTCGTCAGCGCCGAGTACGACATGGCCACCGCGTACATCATCGGCCGGGTGGAGAACAACGACTACGGGCTCGCGATCGCCTACTCGACCACACTGATCGTCGTCATGCTGGCGGTCGTCGGCGCGATGCAACTGGCCGTCGGCCGCACCGCGATCGGCCGGCGCCAGGCCGCCGGTCACGGACACTAGGACGCATTCACCATGGCAGACACGATCAACAGCAAAGCCGCCTCGGTTCGCTTCGAGCAGGTGTCCAAGCGCTACGGCACCGACGTGCTGGCCGTGGACAACATCTCGCTGACCATCGAGCCGAGCACGCTCGTGACCCTGCTCGGGCCCTCGGGCTGCGGCAAGACAACGACGCTGCGCATGATCGCCGGGCTCGAAATCGCGACCGCAGGCCGCATCCTGATCGGCGACACCGACGTCACCACCCTGCCCGCCACCGACCGCGACGTGTCGATGGTGTTTCAGAGCTACGCGCTCTTCCCGCACATGAGCGTGATGGAGAACGTCTCCTACGGGCTGAACTACAGCGGCTACAACAAGGTCGAGACGCGCGAACGCGCGATGGCCGGGCTCGAGCTCGTCGGCCTCGGCGCCTTCGAGAAGCGTCTGCCGAGCGAACTGTCAGGCGGCCAGCAACAACGTGTGGCAGTCGCCCGTGCGCTGGTGCTCGAGCCGCAGGTGCTGCTGTTCGACGAGCCGCTCTCCAACCTCGATGCCAAGCTGCGCCGGCAGGTGCGCGAAGACATCCGTGACATCCAGCAGAACCTCGGCCTCACCGTCGTCTACGTGACGCACGACCAGGAAGAGGCTCTGGCCGTGTCCGACCGCATCATCGTCATGCGCAACGCCGCCATCGCCCAAGAGGGCACACCGCGCGAGCTGTTCGAAGCGCCGGCCGACGCCTTCGTCGCCGACTTCATCGGCGAAGCCAACCTCATCCCTTGCGAGATCGACACCGTCGACGGCGACACTGCGCACATCCGCATCGGCGACCACAGCCACCGCCTGCCCGCCCGCGGCCTCGGCCCCGGGCCAGCCACGGTCGCGGTGCGGCCGGAACGCGTGCAACTTGTGGAAGCGAGCACGCCGGACCTGGTCAGCGCCCGCATCGCCAAGGCCACCTACGTCGGCAGCCACATGGAGTACACCGTCGACACGCCCGTCGGCACCCTCTTCGCCACCTCGCCCGACGTCGATCAGCCTTTTACTGTGGGCCAGGACCTCGCACTGAGCTTTGCCGGCTCCGGCCCGGTGTTGTTGCCGAGCCAGCCATGAAGCCAGAGCCGCGGCACGAACCGCGGCCGTCTACCGCGGCCGGTCGCCCTTGATGGTCACCCGGCGGCCCTTGCGCTCCTCGGGCCAGTAGTCCCAGATCGCACGGTGCATACAGCAGCGGTTATCCCAGAAGGCCATGTCGTGCAGACTCCAGCGGAAGCGGATCTGGTGGTTGATGTGTTCGCAGTGGGTGAATAGCATCTCCAGCACCGCATCGCTCTCGGCCGCCGAAAGCTCGTTCAACCGTGTGGTGAAGGTGCGGTTGACAAAGAGCGCCTTGCGCCCGGTGTCCGGGTGGGTGCGCACCACCGGGTGGACCGCCGTGGGGCAGTCGATCTCGGCGTCACTCTGGCCCCGGTCCGAATAACGCCCCTTGTAGATGTGCTCGGACGCGTGCGTGGCAGTCAGGCCATCGACGAGCGTCCTCAGCGGTGCTGACAGCGCGTCGTAGGCCGAGTACATGTTGCTGAACAGGGTGTCACCACCGCAGGGGGGCAGGATGTGCAATTGCAACATGGTGCCAAGCGGCGGCTCTTCATCGCAGGACACGTCCGAGTGCCAGAATTCCCCGTTGGCGATCTTCGAATCCTTGGTCGCGTGAATCTCGAAAATCTCGGGGTAGCCGTCCATGGTGGGCGCCGCCGGGTGCGCATGCAGCTCGCCGAAGCGTTTGCCGAAGGCAATGTGCTGCTCGGGCGGGATTTCAACCTGGTCCTTGAACAGCAGCACCTGGTAGTCGAGGAACGCCTGCCGGATGTCAGCGAACTGCGCGTCCGTGATCGGCTGGCTCAGATCCACGCCGCGGATCTCCGCGCCGAGGTTGGGCGCGAACGGCGTCGCGGTGATGTGCTCATAGTGGTGTTGCGTTAGGGCAACCAAGGCGGCGTCCTCCAGGAGTGGTTGTTGCGCCAGACCCGGCCATGCCGGTCAGACGGCAGTCTCCGCCCGCGCTGACCCGCACGGGCGCATTGGGGCGGTTTGCGCGCCCTGCGATCGGGCCTGACGCAGCACGCAGCGCGTCGTTCGCAGACGGACGCATCACACTCACCGCTCGACCGCCACGGCACACCGCCGAGCGACGCGCCAGCTCGCCCGGTGCACGGCGTGCAACAAGGCATCGTGACCGCTGCGGGGGATCGAACAGATCGGCCTGAGCGCGGGCGCCGGATCCGGTCGCGGTGACCGCGGCAGGGTCTGCGACACCAG
>JBCCUP010000010.1 GCA_039196715.1 Pseudomonadota bacterium | reverse complement strand
TTTGCAAGCCGCGTATCAACGCGTCGATTTGATCAGAGCGCACCAGATCGAGCGTGTGAGGGTGGCGTTGCGGCACGCGCGCCTCGATGCGGAACGAGAGGCCGTTGTCGTATTCGCCGCTCAGCCCCGAGGCACCGGGCGTGAAGGTGTCGGGCGTCACCAAGGTGATCACGCGAGAGCAATCGAGCATCAGCCCGACAGAGGCGCTGCCGTCGAGTGCACCCACGGTGGCGCGCCCTTGATCGTCGCTGTAGGAGCGCCAATCCGCCAGTCCGACCCCCGGTAACCACATCAGACACGCCAGCGACACCACACGACACCACCTGACCGCCATACCCCGCCTCCTGCTCAGTGCGACCGCGGAATTCTCACGCGTCTTTTCAGCGGGCACAAGCCATCGGGCCGCCGGGCTTTTGACACGCACGCGGCGAGACGTGCCCCAGCGGCACGGTGCCGGCACAGGCCGCCCCTAAGCGGCCTTGGCGAGGTTCCTGAGCACGTAGTGCAGCACGCCGCCGTGCTTGACGTACTCGATCTCCACCTCGGTGTCGATGCGACACAGCAGCGTGGTCTCGCGCGTGCTGCCGTCGGCGTAGGTGATCGACGCGGTCACCGTGTCGCGTGGGGAGAGGTCGCCGGACAGACCGGACACACTCAAGGTCTCACCGCCCGTGAGACCGAGCGAACGGCGCGTCTCGCCGCCGGTGAATTCGAGCGGAACCACCCCCATGCCAACCAGGTTGGAACGGTGAATGCGCTCGAAGCTCTCGGCGACGACCGCCTTGACGCCCAGCAGGGCCGTGCCCTTGGCCGCCCAGTCCCGTGACGACCCGGTGCCGTATTCCTTGCCGGCGATCACCACCAGCGGCGTGCCGTTGTCCGCGTGCGCCATGGCCGCGTCGAAGATCGACATCTGCGTCCCGTCCGGCCCGAGCGTGTAGCCACCTTCGACACCGTCGAGCATTTCGTTTCGGATGCGGATATTGGCAAAGGTGCCGCGCATCATGACTTCGTGGTTGCCCCGGCGCGAGCCGTAGGAGTTGAACTCCCGGTGTGGCACCTGACGGTCGAGCAGGTAGGCGCCGGCCGGGTGTTCGGGTTTGAAGCTGCCCGCGGGGGAGATGTGGTCGGTGGTCACCGAGTCGGCGAGCACCGCCAGCACACGCGCGCCCGTCACGTCATCGATGGTGCCAGCCTCCGACCCCATGCCCTGGAAATAGGGCGGGTTCTGCACGTAGGTCGAGGCCGACGGCCAGGCGTAGGTCATGCCGGAGCCCCCATCGACGTCGCGCCACATCGCGTCGCCCTTGAACACATCGGCGTACTTGGCCTGGAAGGCATCTCGCGTGACCGTCCGCTCGACGATCTCGGCGACCTCCCGGGCACTGGGCCAGAGGTCCTTGAGCGTGACATCGACGCCGTCGGGTGTCTGCGCGATGACCCCGTTGAAGTCGATGCTCATGTCACCGGCGATGGCATAGGCCACCACCAGCGGCGGGCTCGCCAGGTAGTTCGCCCGCACGTCGGGATTCACCCTGCCCTCGAAGTTCCGGTTGCCGGACAACACGGCCGCCGCGACCAGGTCCCCGTCGTGGATGGCCTTGCTGATTTCGGCGGGCAGCGGGCCGGAGTTGCCAATGCACGTGGTGCAACCGTAGCCCACCAGGTTGAAGCCGAGCGCATCGAGGTCATCCTGCAGCCCCGCCCGCTCCAGGTAGTCAGAGACCACCTGCGAACCCGGCGCCAGACTCGTCTTGACCCAGTCCTTGCGCGTCAGCCCGAGCGCGCGGGCCTTGCGCGCCACCAGACCCGCGGCCACCATCACGTAGGGGTTCGAGGTGTTGGTGCACGAGGTGATCGCGGCAATCACGACCTTGCCCGAACGCAGGCTGTAGTCCTTGCCCCCGACCGGCACCTCGGTGTCGAGTGGCCGCTTGAATTCGCTCGCCATGTGCGACACGAAGGTGGTCGCCGCGTCGGCGAGGTCGATCCGATCCTGCGGTCGCTTGGGACCGGAGATCGAGGGCACGACATCGGCCATATCGAGATGGAGTGTGTCGGTGTAGATGGGATCGTAGTCGGCATCACGCCACAGGCCGTTGGCTTTGGCATAGGCCTCGACCAGTGCGATGCGTTCCTCGTCCCGGCCCGACGTGCGCAGGTAGCGCAAGGACTCGCCGTCAATCGGAAAGAAACCGCAGGTTGCGCCGTACTCGGGCGCCATGTTGGCGATGGTCGCGCGATCTGCGAGGGGCAAATTATCAAGCCCGTCACCGTAGAACTCGACAAACTTGCCCACCACACCCTTTGCGCGCAGCATCTCGACGACCCGGAGCACCAGGTCTGTCGCCGTCACACCTTCGACCATCGCACCGGTCAGCTTGAACCCGACCACTTCGGGTATCAGCATCGAGACCGGCTGCCCGAGCATGGCCGCTTCGGCTTCAATACCACCGACACCCCAGCCGAGGATGGCCAGGCCGTTGACCATGGTGGTGTGGGAGTCGGTGCCAACGAGGGTATCAGGGTAGGCCACCTGCACACCGTCCTGATCGGTGTCGGTCCAGACTGTTTGACCCAGGTACTCCAGGTTGACCTGGTGGCAGATCCCGGTGCCGGGTGGCACCACGCGAAAATTGTCGAAGGCACCCTGCCCCCACTTCAGAAAGGCGTAGCGTTCGCCGTTGCGCTCGTACTCACGTTCGACGTTCGCCTGGAAAGCCCGCGGGTTGCCGAACTCGTCAACCATGACCGAGTGGTCGATGACGAGGTCGACCGGCGCGAGCGGGTTGATCTGTTCCGGGTTGCCACCGAGCGCGACAACGGCATCGCGCATCGCCGCGAGGTCCACCACCGCGGGCACGCCGGTGAAATCCTGCATCAGCACCCGCGCCGGACGGTAGGCAATTTCCCGGTCGCTCTTGCCACCCTGCGCCGCCCAGTCGCTGAACGCGCGGATGTCGTCGACGTCGACGGTCGTGCCGTCGGCGTAGCGCAACAGGTTCTCGAGCACCACCTTGAGCGACGCGGGCAAGCGCGAAAAGTGGCCCAGACCGGCTTCCTCGGCTGCAGACAGCGCATAGTAGGCGTAGGAGGTGTCGCCGACACGGAGTTCACGGCGTGTCGTTGAGGAGTGGGATCCGACGGTGATGGGCATGGGCGGGGCCTCCGAGGTCAGGCTGCGGCACACACCGGTTGAACAGCGGCTGGAAGCTCGTCCTGCCGCCTGAGACCAGCGATCCGCCCGCTGATTTTACCACGTGGTTCAAAAAGGCAACGTGACTGCCGAGCAACGCTGTCCTGCCGTGATGCCGCCAGCGCGATTCAGCGGCACCGTGTCGCGCGAATGTGCGCCTGCACCGACGCGAGGTCAGCGGCCACAGGTTCAAACCGCTCCTCGGCATCCATGATGTGGGCCACCCGCGCAGGCAACGGCGCCGCCGCACCGATGGCCTCTGCAACGGCCTGGGGGAACTTGGCGCTGTGGGCAGTCGCCAGCGCCACGACCGGGGTGCGTGTGTCGCGTCGACACGCCCGGGCGGCGGCTGTCCCGATCGCCGAGTGCGGGTCGATGACATACCCACAGTGGTCATGCAGGCGTCGCATTTCAACCAGCGTCTCCGCGTCCGAGAGGTGCGTGCCCTGAAACAGCGCACTGATCCGCTGCATGATGTCGGTGTCGACGCTGTAGGCCCCGCTGGCGCCGAAGGCCTGCATGGCCGCGCGCACTGCGGCAGCATCCCCCTCCGTCGCTTCGTGCAGCAGGCGTTCGAAATTGCTCGAAACCTGAATGTCCATGCTCGGTGAGAGACTGGGCACCACCGTCTCGGCAACCATGTCGCCGGACGCGAGAAAGCGCGCCAGGATGTCGTTTCGATTTGATCCGACGATCAGCTGGGTGATCGGCAGGCCCATGCGGTGGGCCACCCAGCCCGCGAAGACATTGCCGAAGTTGCCGCTCGGCACGGCGAAGGCCACGGACGTCTCGGGCGCGCCCAGCACCAGGGCCGCGCGCACGTAGTAGACAATCTGCGCTGCAATCCGCGCCCAGTTGATCGAGTTGACCGCCGAGAGCCCCATCTCGGCGCGGAACGGGGCGTCGTTGAACATCGCCTTGACGAGGGATTGGCAGTCGTCGAAGTCGCCGTCCACCGCGAGGTTGTGGATGTTGGCGTCGTGCACGGTCGTCATCTGCCGCCGCTGCACCTCACTGACCCGGCCCTTCGGGTGGAGCATGAACAGGCTCACGTGCTCGAGCCCGCGCACCGCCTCGATCGCCGCCGAACCGGTGTCACCGCTGGTCGCGCCGACGATGACCCGGTGCTCACCGCGCGCCGACAACACGTGCTCGAAGAGCTGCCCGAGCATCTGCAGGGCAAAGTCCTTGAACGCCAGGGTGGGGCCGTGGAAGAGCTCCATCAGCCAGAGGCGATCTTCGAGCTGCACCAGCGGTGCGACGGCCGGGTGATCGAAGCTGCCGTAAGCGGCGTGGGCCATGCGAATGAGATCGGCTTCGCTGATCTCGTCGCCGACGAATTTGCCCAACACCGCGGCCGTCAGGTCGGCGAAACCGAGGTCGCGCCAGCGTGCCAGTTCGTCGTGCGTGATGGTCGGCCAGGTGCGCGGCAGGTACAGGCCGCCGTCGCTCGCCAGTCCGGTCAGCACCACGTCGCAAAACCCGAGGTCCGGGGCCTCACCCCGCGTGCTCGAATAGATCACACCGTCATTCCACTTTGCATTGGCAGGTAACCCACCATGGTACCAGCTCGTGTTTGGCGGAAGACGTGTCTCGTGCGACCGCCATGCCGCAAACACCCCAGTCCCGTGCCACACCGCTGTGTAGACTCTCGCACCCTGGCACCACCTCGATATCGGATACACAGATGAAGACGCACGCGAGAGCAGTTGTCATTGGCGGGGGCGTGGTCGGCTGCTCCGTGCTCTACCACCTGGCCCGTGCAGGCTGGACCGACACCGTGCTGATCGAGCGCGCCGAGCTGACGGCGGGCAGCTCCTGGCACGCTGCGGGTGGGTTTCACACCCTGAACGGCGACCCCAACGTGGCCCAACTGCAGGCCTACACGGTGACGCTCTATGAAGAGCTTGAGGCCCTGACAGGGTTGTCCTGTGGCCTGCACCTCACTGGCGGGGTCATGCTGGCGGACAGCGAAGAGCGCATGGATTTCCTGCGCTACGTTCACGCCACCGGCCGCGCACTCGGCATGGAGACCGAGATCATCACCCCCGCCGAGGCGAAGGTGCTCAACCCTCTGATGGACGAAAGCCACTTCGTTGGCGCGCTCTGGGACCCGGTAGAAGGCCACCTCGACCCGTCAGGCACCACCCACGCCTACGCGCGTGCCGCGCAGAAGCTCGGCGCAGACATCGTCCTGCGCAACCCGGTCACCGCCATCGAGCAACAGCCTGACGGCACCTGGCACGTGCACACCGAGCACGGCACCGTGCTGTGCGAGCATGTCGTCAACGCGGGCGGGCTCTGGGCGCGGGAGATCGGCCGCATGGTCGGTGTCGAGCTTCCGGTGCTCGCGATGGAACACATGTACCTGCTGACCGAGAGCATGCCCGAGGTTCAGGCGTTCAACGCCGAGACTGGCCGCGAGCTGGTCGCAGCGATCGACTTCAAGGGCGAGATCTACACGCGCCAGGAGCGCGACGGCATTCTGCTCGGCACCTACGAGAAAGCCTGCGTACCGTGGTCGCCGGTCGAAACCCCGTGGGATTTCGGCAGCGAGCTGCTGCAGGAGGACCTCGACCGCATCAGCCCCTCACTCGAAATCGGCTACCGGCACTTCCCGGCGTTCCAGACCGCCGGTATCCGCCAGGTGGTGAACGGACCGTTCACCTTCGCACCCGACGGCAACCCGCTGGTCGGCCCGGTGCAGGGCTTGACCAATTTCTGGTCGGCCTGTGCCGTGATGGCGGGCTTCAGCCAGGGCGGTGGAGTCGGGCTTGCGTTGTCCAACTGGATGGTTGACGGCGACCCGGGCTACGACATCTTTGCCATGGACGTCGCGCGCTACGGCGATTTCACCTCCCTGCGCTACACCAACGCGAAGGTGCGGGAGAACTACTCTCGCCGGTTCTCGATCCGCTTCCCGAACGAGGAATTGCCTGCAGCCCGACCGCAACAGACGACGCCGCTCTACGACATCATGGTGCGCGACAACAACGCCGTCATGGGTGACACCTGGGGCCTGGAGACACCCTTGTGGTTTGCGCCGGCGGACGAGCCTGCTGAAGACATCCTGAGTTTCCACCGCAGCAACGATTTCAACCACGTCGGCCGCGAAGTGCGCGCGGTGCGCGAGGCCGTCGGCGTCACGGAAATCGCCAACTTCGCCAAGTACGAAGTCACTGGCCCAGGTGCCCACGCCTTTCTCGACCGCCTGATGACCAACCGCCTGCCCGAGCCCGGGCGTCTGTGTCTGACACCGATGCTCAACGACAACGGCAAATTGATCGGCGATTTCACCATCGCGTGCGCCGCACCCGAACGGTTCATGCTGTGGGGCTCATCCGGTGCCCAGATCTACCACACGCGCTGGTTCGAATCGCAGATCCCCGCGGACGGCAGCGTGCGCCTGCACCGTTTCGGCCAGACCCTCGTCGGCCTCTCGATCGCCGGGCCCCACGCGCGCACGCTGCTGCAGCGGCTCGCCGACTGGCCGGTTGACAACACCTCGCTTCGCTTCATGGACTACCGGGAGATGGACGTGGCGGGCTGTCCGGTGCGGCTGAACCGGATCAGCTACACCGGCGACCTCGGCTACGAACTGTGGATGGAGCCCTGCTACGAGCGCCGCGTGTACACCGAAATCAAGCGGGCGGGCGACGACCTCGGCATCGTCGACTTCGGCATGCGCGCCCTGCTCTCGATGCGTCTTGAGAAGAACTTTCCGACCTGGTTCGCCGAACTGCGCCCGATCTACGGGCCCTTCGAAGCGGGTATGGATCGCTTCGTAAAATTGAACAAGGGCGACTTCATCGGGCTCGCCGCGGCGCAGCGTGAGTACCAGAGTGGCGGGGCGTTGCGGCGGGTCAGCTTGCGGATCGACACTGACCGCACCGACGTCATGGCCCACGAGCCGATCTGGGCGAGAGGCGTGGCCGACGACGTCGGCTCCGCCGTCTCACCTCCGCACGGCTACGGCGCGCGGCGCTTCGACGCCGAGAACCGTGACCTGCCCAAACCGGCGGTCCAACGCGACGGCGATTGGCAGGTGGTCGGTTGGGTCACCTCTGGCGGCTACGGCCACAGCGTTGAGGCCTCGCTGGCACAGGGGTACATCCCGAGAGCCCTGGCGCGCGCCACGGACACCCCGTTTCAGGTCGAGATTCTCGGCACCCGGTACGATGCCACGCTCGTGGTCGAGCCGCTCTTCGACCCGGCCGGTGAGAAAATGCGAAGCTGAGACGCCCCGCCAGGCGTGCGCCTCAGGCGCTGCGGTGGCTGCGGATCGGCGGGCTGGATTTCAACACCAGGCGAATCAGTTCGCCGATGCGCCGTGTGCGGGTCTTGCTGCGTATCGCACCGACCTGCTTCTTGACGGTCTCGGGTGAGACACCGCGGCTGTCGGCGATGTCGGCCTGCGAACGGCCTTCGACCAGCAGCTTGCAGACAGCGGTTTCCGATGGGCTCAGCCCGTAAGCGGTCGCCATCCGGTCGGCATTGAACGGCGCCGGGTTGAGCGGGTCGATCAGGGTCACGAAGGCCCCACCCCAGTTGCGCCCGAGGTCGCCGGCCGTGTCTCGGATCGGTGCCACCTCGATGAGCAGCGCCTGATCGGTGTTGCGCCGGTTGATCGAGCGAAGCCACTCGACCGCACCGGCGGTGCCCGCCGCCGTCGCACTGACCGCCTGAAACGCCTGGCGCATTTCGGCGTTGAGAGAACCGTCGCGGCAGGTCACCTTGTCGTCCGCATTGAGCAGGATCCCATCGCGCGCATCGAGGATCCGGTGCGCCTCGGCATTGCCCTCGATCAACGTGCCGTCGGCCCGGACCACACAGATCCCCACTTCGAACTGATCGAGCACGGAGAGCAGGGTGTTGTTTTCGCGCTGGAGCTGCGCAATCGTGTGCCACATCTCGATCGATTTCGCCGCGTGCGGCAGGATCAGCTGGATGCGCTCGATCGACGCAGCCGGCACGGTGTCGTGCTCGACACCGAACTGAAACGCGATATTGTCGCTCCAGCACAGGTTATCGTTCAGTTTCGCACCCGCACGCCGGAAGACACCCATCACATCACGGTAATACTGATAGTCCTCACGGCGTTTCAAGGCCTCGTCGTCGCGCCAATAATCAGCGTCGGTAAGAATGCTCTGTTTCTTATGCCTGTGCACAAACTCCCAGGGCTCAATATCGTATCGCTGAAAATAGGTTTCAAAAACACCGACCTGTTCGCGCGTCAGCGACCGCCACAATTCACTGCCGGCGTTGAATCGCCAATTGGGTTGGTCCTCGGTTTCATGGAACATCAGGTTGGCGCTGCGCGACCCGACGTAACCCACACAGGCATCGAGCGCGGGGAACCACGAGCTCGGGTCACTCGCCGCGTCGTAGATGTCGGTGACAATCTTTACCGGGAAATCCATGTTATTCAGCCGTCGGGTATGACGTCGCAGACGCACCGTGGGAACAAGCCCCGCGCTGCTGGTGCCGTTGTTGGCGTTGGAGACGACGCCAATGCCACGGCCGGGGCAGTGTCGATTATCGCCGGGGGCGTAATTAAAAACAGGCGCACCTGGCGTTATTCAAACCACACCCGGCTTTGTCGTGCGCACGGTGCGTTTCATAATCGCCGTCCGATCATACCAAATGCAACCCGGCGCGCCAGTGTTTCACCCGAGCCAGGACGGAACCCGAGCCCGCGCGCGTTTGTGTTTCATGTTGGTGACACGGGCGCCGTGCAACGGGCACCGGGCACCGGGCACCGGGAACCCAGCTCCGCGCACTCGACGGTGTGACCTGAACCCGCTCTACACCGGCGTGGCCATGCCGACAGCGTGTCATTCCGTGCGTTGGTCGCGTCAAACCGAGTGGCTGCACGCACGGGCGACCATGCCGCGTTTGCGCCTGCGCGGTCGCACAGTCGCCAATGCCGCACCGCCGCGCGGGATAGCATCGTCGTCAGTCCCATGAGATCCAGAGTCCTGCCCGTGTCGAACACGCCACGCCGACGCGGCCGTCGAGCCGCACCGAACCCCTTGCAACAGATGCCCTACCGTCGCTTGAGGCGCCCGTACGCCACCGCCGAGCTGCTCACGCAAAGCGAGCTCGACACGGTCCACAACGCGTCGCTCGAGGTCCTGGAAACGGTGGGCATCGCGGTGCTCGGCGACGAGGCGCGCGCGATCTACGCCAACGCCGGCGCGAAGGTCGAGGGCACCCGGGCTCGCCTGCCGCGCAAGGTGGTACTGGACGCCGTGGCCACGGTGCCGAGCACGTTCACGCTGCACGCGCGCAACCCCGAACACAACGTGCAGATCGGCGGCGACGCGATTGCCTTCTGCTCCGTGGCGAGCGCGCCGAACGCCCAGGACCTCGATGGCGGGCGGCGCAGCGGCAACCAGACCGATTTCCGCAATTTCACGCGTCTCAGTCAGCACTTCAACATCGTCCACCTGCTTGGCGGCTATCCGGTCGAACCGGTCGACATCCCGAGCAACATTCGCCACCTGGAGTGTCTGCGCGACTTCTGCACGCTCACGGACAAACCCTTCCACGCCTACTCGCTCGGCCGAGATCGTATTCTCGACGCAATCGAAATCACGCGCATTGCGCGCGGCATCGATGCGGAGCAGCTGCGGCGCGAGCCCAGCCTGTTCACGGTGATCAATGTCAATTCGCCGCTGACACTGGACGTACCGATGTCCGAGGGCCTGATCGAGATGGCGCAGCACAACCAGGTGTCGGTGGTCACGCCGTTCACCCTGGCCGGCGCGATGGCGCCGGTCTCGTTGGCCGGGGCGCTCGTGCAACAGAACGCCGAGGCGCTGGCGGCGATTGCTCTCACCCAGTGGGTGCGGCCCGGCGCGCCGGTGATCTACGGCGGATTCACGTCCAACGTCGACATGAAGTCCGGCGCGCCCGCGTTCGGCACACCGGAATACATGAAGACCGCCCAGATCGGCGGGCAGCTGGCGCGGCACTACGGATTGCCGTACCGGTCGTCGAACGTCAATGCCGCCAACAGCGTCGACGCCCAGGCGGCGTACGAGTCCACCTTCTCGCTCTGGGGCGCCGTCGCCGGCGGTGCCAACATGCTCATGCACGGGGCCGGCTGGATGGAGGGCGGCCTGTCAGCCTCGTTCGAGAAGTTCGTACTCGATTGCGATCTGCTGCAGATGACCGCGGCCTACCTCGAACCGGTTTCACTGGACACGCGCGAGCTGGCGCTGGACGCCATCCGCGAGGTCGGCCCGGGCGGGCATTTTTTCGGCACCGAGCACACGCAGTCGCGCTACAAAAGCGCCTTCTACTCGCCGCTCGTGTCGGACTGGCGCAATTTCGAAACATGGAGCGAGATGGGCGCACCACAGGCGCACGAAAAAGCCAACCGGCTCTGGAAACAGGCGTTGCAAGACTACCGGGAACCGCCGATGGACCCGGCTGTCCGTGCCGAACTTGACGCCTTTGTCGACCGGCGGATCGCCGAGGGTGGCGTCGCCACCGATTTCTGAGCCACGTCGACCGCACGCGGTAATGCAAAGGGCGGCCAAGCGTGAACTGCGTCACCTTTTTGCGTGCGGTCTCGCCGTAAGCTGACCGCCGTTGTGCACGCCGCGAAGGCGAGCACGTTTCGCCCAGCCACGGCCGCTCACCACGCTCCCGACATGGACGCGTCTTCAGGGCAGCGCATCGGTGAGTGACAACCGGCATGACGTCCGACGACAAACCCAAGGGCAAGCTGATCAAGCTCAACGGCCGCGCCTCCCGCGGCCGCACGCGGCGCTCGCCGCCACAGGCGTCGCCGACCACCCCCACCGGGCTGCGGCCCGCCGACGACCTCCGAGTCGCTCTCGGCATCGACGCCAACGGCAAGGTGACGCCGCTCCGAAACCGGCAATCAACAGGCAAGCGTGACCGCAGCGCGCCGCCGGAGCACCACGGTGCCGCCACGCGCAACGTGGTGCGCTTGCATCCCACGCCCGAGCCGCCATTGCAGTTTCCGCGGGTCAATCACCGCATCCTGCGCGACGACCGCGCCGACCTGCCGCGCCAGCGGACACAGGGTGCCGGTGTGCACACCCGTCCCGTCAACAGGACGGCGTCGGCCGACACGCCCACCCGCCCGGTGCCCCCGTTCGCCGGGCGGTCGCGCGGGCCCGCTGCACAGCCGGCAGCGAACACCACCGACTACACCAGCGTCCGCCGCGCCCTCGCCACGCCGGTCACCCTCGACCGGTGGACCCACTGGTTCAAACTGCTCTGCATCGGGATTGTGTTGCTGCTGACCCTGCTCGCCGTCAGCGCGCTCTAGTACCGCGCACGGCCACTAGTCGCCGGCCGAGCGAATACCGAAATACGGGCTCACAGCGCCGCCGGGGCGGGTGTGCAGCATGCGCTGCCGCCACATGAACTGCTCGGGTGACACACGGATCAGGGATTCCAGGGCCGCTGTCAGCGCGCGCGCATCCGCTGCGGCCGACCCTGTGGGGAAGTCGCTGAGCGGTTCGAGCACCGACACCCAATAGCGGTGGCGTACGCGATCGTAGCCACTGCAGACGGGCACGGCGTCGGCACCGGCAACGTGGCACATGCGTGCCGAGCCGGTCACGGCACAAAACTCGGTGCCGAAGAACGGGGCAAACTCGCCAGCAGCAGCGCCGAGGTCCTCGTCGATCATCTGATAGAGCTGCCAGCCGTCGCGCACGTCACGCAGCAGCGTGCGCAACGGCGCCTGTCGCTCACTCAGGTAGCCGCCGTTGCGACTGCGCAACCGGTAGAACAGCCAGTCGAGCACCGGCGACTTGAACCGGCGGTAGTAGCCGAGCATCGGCAAGCCGGTCTTGAGCGCCTGTGCCGCGTGCTCGAGTGCCACGTTGTGGCACACCAGCAACACCGTCGCCTGACCGCGCGCCGCGCGGGCTTGCAAGGTGTCGACTCCACGGAAATCGGTGCGATCACACAGCGCATGCGGTGACCGTATCCAGAGCGCTGGCAAGTCGAGCCAGACGCACCACTGCGTCGCGCTGTGCTCGCTCACCAGCGCATCGATGTCGGCGGAGGACATGTCCGGAAAACACAGCCGAAGGTTGCGTCGCGCCGCCCGGTAATGCGCACGCCCGTAGCGGTAGTGCGCGCGACCGATGGCAGCCCCCAGGCGATCGCGCAGCCGCACCGGCAACAGCCACAGCAGACTCAGCAGCGCAAGGCCACACCAGACAGCGAGTTGCCGCGGCATGAAGCAGGCCCGACCGAGACGCGGCGCACCCGTGTCGCCACGCCGCCGGTGCGCTTTGTCGCGGTAGTCGACGGCGTCGAGCGTGCGCCCGACGGTGGCGGCCTCGCCCGGTTCAACCACGGCCCGGTGCCCTCGCGATCAGCACGGCCTGGCCTGGCTCGGTGTCACCCTCATCGTAGTGCACACAATGCAGTGTCGGGAACAGGCTCGGCAGCTCGCCCTCCCGCAAACGAAAGGCCGGACGACGCGGACCGTGGCCGCGGTGCGGCCCGACGAAGGTCTGGTAGACCAACGTGCCACCGGGCGCGAGAGCTGCGGTGATGGCACCACACAGGCCACGGTCCAGAAACCGGCTGACGACGATCAGATCGAACGGTGTCGCGAGACAGGCGGCGTCGGCCAGGACGGCCACACAACCGGTGATCGGCAAGTCGCCTGCCGCCCGACGCACGCGGTCGATCGCAACCTCCGACTGGTCGACTGCCACCACCTGCAAGCCGCGACGTGCCAGCCACAGCGCGTTGCCGCCGCCCCCGCAGGCGACATCCAGGGCAGTGCCCGCCTGCGGGAGCGCCTCGGCAAAGCCCGTCAGAGCGGCACACGGTGAGGCTGCGGTGCCGGCCGAGGCGGCATGGCGACGGTTCCAGTCCGCGACGGAAGCGGGGTCGAGCGCCACGGCGAAAATCAGCGTCGCCAGAACGCCGGTGTGAAGAGCACCAGCAAGGTGAAAATCTCGAGCCGGCCCATCAGCATCGCGAGGCACAGCACCAGCAGCGGGAAGTCACCGAGCTGAGCGTAGTTTGCGCCAACCTGGTTCAGGCCCGGGCCGAGGTTGTTCATGCTTGCCACCACGGCGGAAAACGCGGTGACGTGATCGATACCGGTGCTCAGCAGCACGGCGATGAAGACAACAAACACCGCGACATAGGCTGCAAAGAAACCCCACACCACTTCCTGCACGCGCGGTGGGATGGCCTTGTGGCCCAGTTTGACCACCAATTTGGCACGCGGGTGCACCAATTGATTGAGCTCACGCACACCCTGGCGAAACAACAGCAAGACCCGGATGACCTTCATGCCGCCCCCGGTGGAGCCCGCGCAGCCGCCGACGAAACTCGCACACAGTAGCAGAAAGGGGATAGACCCGGGCCAGTTGTAGAAGTCGGTGGTGCTGAACCCCGTCGTGGTCGCGATCGACACCACGTGAAACACGCCGTGCCTGATTGACTCGAGCGGTGTGAAGGCTCCACTGATCAGGAGTCCCAACACGGTCAGCACGGCGGCAACGCACAGGAAACCGATGTAACCGTTGAACTCGGCATCGTCGCGGTAGGGACGCAGCCCACGTCCGCGCACGGCGAGAAAATGCAAGCTGAAGTTCACCCCCGCCAGCACCATGAACACGATCGCGACCGTTTCGATCGCACCGCTGTTGAAAAAGCCGATGCTGTCGTCGTGCGTGCTGAACCCGCCGATGGCCACCGTGGAGAAGGCGTGCCCCACCGCGTCGAAGGGCGACATGCCGGCAAGCCAGTAGGCTGTGCCGCAAGCGACGGTCAGCGCGAGGTAGATCAACCAGAGCGCCTTGGCCGTTTGCGCGATGCGCGGAGTGAGCTTGCTGTCCTTGTGCGGTCCCGACGTTTCGGCCTGGTAGAGCTGCATGCCACCAATGCCCAACATAGGCAGGATGGCGACGGCCAGGACGATGATGCCCATGCCGCCGAGCCACTGCAGCTCCTGGCGGTAGAACAACACGGCACGCGGCAGGTAGTCGAGGCCGACGATGACGGTCGCACCCGTCGTGGTCAGCCCAGAGAACGACTCGAACAACGCCTGCGCCAGACTCATCTGCGGGTAGGCGAACATCATGAACGGCAACGCCCCGGCGATGCTCAGCACCAGCCAGAACAGGACGACGATCAGGTAGCCGTCGCGCAAGCGCAGCGGTTTGCGCACGGCGCGCACGGGCACCAGCAGCGCCGAGCCGACCAGCAGAATGACCAGGCCGGACGACAGGAAAACGCCGATCACCGCCTCACCGTAAAACCAGGCGACCATCGCCGGCGGCACCATCGTGCTGCTGAACAGGCACAACAGGTAACCCAACACCCGCTGGATGACGTCACGCTGCATGGCGGTGCCCGGCTTGTGTGTCCGCGGAGGGCATCAAATGAAGGTCGCCTTGACCTGACACAGGCGCTCGATCTCAGGTATCCGTCGCTTGTCGCTGACGAAGAAGATGATGTGGTCGCCCGCCTCGATCACGCTGTCGTGGTGCGCCATTAGCACGGCCTCGCCCCGCACCAAGGCGCCAATGGTGCTGTTGAGCGGCAGATCCACTTCACCGATCTGGCGGCCGACCAGCCGGGAGGTCTTGCGGTCCCCGGTCGCAATTGCCTCGATGACCTCGGCGACACCCCGCCGCAACGAGTGCACCGCTTCGACATTGCCGCGCCGCACGTGTGTGAGCAACTGACCGATGGTGATCTGGTGCGGCGACACCGCGACGTCGATCATGCTGGTCGGAATCAACTCGGAGTATGCAACGCGGTTGACCAGCGACATCACCTTGCCGGCACCGCGGTCCTTGGCGAGGATCGCCGAGAGGATATTGGCCTCGTCGTCGTTGGTCAGCGCGCAGAAGATATCCATGTCCTGGATGTTCTCCTCGACGATCAAGTCGACGTCCGCCGCATCGCCCTGCAACACCATGCAATCGAGCTCACCGGCCAGAAACTCGGCGCGCTCCGGGTTGCGTTCGATCAGCTTGACCCGGTAGTGGTGTTGCAGTCGCCGCGCGAGCTGATAGCCGATGTTGCCGCCGCCAGCGATCATCACGTGGCGGTTGGGTTGAGCCGCTGCGCGCATCTCTTCCATCACGGCCGCCGCGTGCCGGCGCGCCGCGAGGAAGAACACCTCGTCGCCGGCCTCGACCACCGTGTCGCCCGTCGGGATGATCGCGTGGTCGCCGCGGTAGATCGCAACTACGCGGCTGTCGACGTCGGGCAGGTGTTCCCGCAGGGTGCGCAGCTTGTGTCCGACGACGCGACCACCGCTCTCGGCCCGGACACCGATCAAACGCAAATGCCCTTCGGCAAAATCGATTGCCTGCAGCGCACCTGGCAGCTCGATCAAGCGTTCGATGTGCAAGGTGACCAGCTGCTCCGGGCTGATCAGATAGTCGACCGGGATGTGCTCGCTGTGAAACAGCGCCTCGACGTTGCGGTAGGCCGGACTGCGCACGCGGGCGATCTTGGTCGGCGTCTGAAACACCGTGTAGGCGATCTGACAGGCCATCATGTTGACCTCGTCCGCGCTGGTGCAGGCGATCAGGAGGTCGGCGTCGTCCGCGCCCGCACGGCGCAGGATGTCCGGGTGCGATGCCGGCCCGACCACCGCGCGCAGGTCCAGCCGGGATTGCATCTCCTGCAGGACATCCGCGTTGGTGTCGACGATGGTCACGTCGTTGTTCTCGTCGGCGAGGTTTCGCGCCACGGCCGTCCCGACCTGCCCCGCCCCCAGGATGATGATCTTCATGCCGACTCTCAGTCGCCCGCCCGTTTGGTCTCGATACCCAGGCTGCGCAGTTTGCGGTAGAGGTGCGTGCGTTCCATTCCCACCCGCGTTGCCAGTTCGCCCATGCGTCCGTCAACGTCTTTCAACTGTTGGGCCAGGTAGACACGCTCGAACTCGGCACGCGCCTCCCGCAGCGGCAGGTGCATCGGCAGCCGGAACAGTTCGCCCTCCTGGCCGAGCATGGGCTCGAGCGGCGTGGCATCGCTCAGCGCGGTGTCGACCTCGGCGACCGTGATTTCGAGCCCGTCGCCGAGAATCAGCAGGCGTTTGATCAGGTTCAGCAACTGCACGAGGTCGCCCGGCCAGTCGGCGTGGCGCAGCCGGTTCTTGGCCGCCACCCCCATGTGCCGGTAGGTCAGCGATTCGATCGCCACCAGGTGGTCGATCACGGCGTCGACAATGGCGGGGATGTCTTCCTTGTGCTCGGCCAACGGCCGGGTGCGAATGGGCACGACGTTGAGTTGGTAGAAGAGGTCTTCGCTGACTTCCGGGCTGTCGGCCAGCGCTTCGCCGTCGACCGAGGCCACCACGCGCGCGTCGAGCTGCAGCGAGGCGGCACCGCCGACGCGGTGGTAGACGCCCGACGCGAGGCAGGCACTGAGCTGCTTCTGCGCCACGCGCGGCAACTCGAACACGTCCTGCAGGAACAGCGTGCCGCCGGCGGCTTGCTCGAGCGAGCCGACCGTGCGTTCGCCGGCGTGCTCGCCGCCGAACAGCTCCACCGCCAGGGTGCGTGGGTCGAGCGCGTCGCAGCGCACGACGACGTAGGGTTGGCCGTGCCGTTCGCCGTCGACGTGCAGGCGTTGGGCGAGTTGATGCTTCAACGACCCAGCCGGCCCGGTGAGCAGCACCGGCGCCGAACTCGAGGCCACTTTGGGCAGTTGCTCACGCAGGTCACGGCTGTAATCGCTCGACCCGACCCACGGCATCGGCGAGGGCTGAACGGCCGCGTCGGTGTGCGGCGAGGGCGCGTTCCAACTGCGCAACGACTTGTCCACCGTGCGCAACAGCTTTTGCAACGACAGGGGCTTCTCGACGAAATCCACGGCACCGAGCCGCGTCGCTTCCACCGCGGTCTCGACAGTACCGTGCCCTGACATCATCACCACCGGGCACTCCAGCGCCCCACTCTCCTGCCAACCCGCCAGCACCGTGATGCCGTCCTCGTCCGGCATCCAGACGTCGAGCAGCACCAGGTCCGGTTTCAGCGTGTCCCGCAGTTCGCGCGCCACCGCGGCGTTCTCCGCGGTTGACACGTCATAGCCTTCATCGATGAGGATCTCCTGAACGGTGTCGCGGATATCCGGCTCATCGTCAACCACCAAAATCGATTTCGCTGTCATGCGTCACTCATCCTGCCAACACCGGAAAGCGCACCGTGATCACGGCGCCGCCGCCCTCGGCATTCCCCAAGTCGATGTCACCGTCGTGCTCGGTGACAATTTGTTTCACAATTGCCAAGCCTAGCCCCGTTCCGCGGACTTTGCCTGTCACATAAGGCTCGAAGATCCGGTCGATGCGACCGAGATCGAAGCCCGGCCCGCGGTCGCGGATCCGCAACTCCACCGACCGACCGGCGTCGGTGCTCTCTAGCCAGATATCGACGCGTGCAAACGGTTGCCCTTCCTGGGCTTCCAGCGCGTTCTTGACCAGGTTGTGCAACAACTGGCGCAACCGCCCCTCGTCGCCGTTGATCGCCGGCAAACCGTCCGCGCAGCTGAGCTTGATATCACGCCCGGACGGCAGGCCGCGGTAGAGTTCGACCACATCACCCAGGAGCACCGACAAGTCGACGTCCGTGAATTGCAAGGCCGGTGTATCGGCGTACTCGGCGAAGGCCTTCACCATCGACTTCATGCTCTCCACCTGTTCGACAATCGTGCGCGTCGCGCGGTCGAGCACGCGCGCGTCGTCTCCGAGTGTCTCGAGATAGCGGTGCCTGAGCCGTTCCGCAGAGAGTTGAATCGGCGTGAGCGGGTTCTTGATCTCGTGAGCAAGGCGACGGGCCACCTCACTCCAGGCCGCATCGCGTTCGGCACGCACGATAGGTGAGATGTCGTCGACAACCAGCACATGACCGCCGCCGGCCACGTCCATCTTCGCACCGCGACACACCAGGGTGCGCGTACCGCGTGCCGTCGGCAGGTCGACGTTCTCTTGCCAGGTCGGTTCACCGACGGCGAGGTGAGGCAGGGCGACGCGCGCCAGCGACGCGTAGGCGCCGCTCCCGGACACTGCGTCGCGCATGGTCATGCCGATGATTTCGTCCGGATCCTGCCCCAACATCGCAGCCCCGGCATCGTTGATCGTGCGCGGCCGCGCCTGATCATCAAGCGTCAACACCCCCGTGGAAATTCGTCCAACCACCGCCTGCAGGTAGGCCCGCTGTTGCTCGACCTCGGCCTGACTGCTGTCGGCCTGGTCACGCGCACTTTGCAACTGCGATACCATCTGGTTGAAGGAATTCACGAGAAACCCGAGTTCGTCACGCCCACCCGGCGGCAAGCGCTGACTGAAGTCACCCTGGCTCACGGCAAGCGTACCCTCCGCCAGGTTGTGCACCGGCCGCATCAGTGAGCGGGCCAGGCGAAACGCGATCCAGATCGCCGCCAGCACAGAAAGCGCGAGAATCAGACTCAGGGTCGCGACAAAGCTGAATTTCAGCGGCTCGCGCATGAACGTGAGCTGCTGGTACCGCTGAAAGGTCGACTGCACCTCCTCGCCCAGTTGGCGGCGCCGCTCATCGAGCGCAAAGCGCGCCTCGAGCAGAAACGCCGAGCGCAATTGGCGATTGTCCGACAGAGGCGTCAGCACACGAATCGACAAGCCGTCCTGCTCGTGCTCCTCAATCTCCACCAGCGTCTCGCCGGACAGGACCTGGGCCACCACCGGGGCCGCCAGGCTGTTGGTGGGAAAGCCGAAACCGTCACTGACCGACACCTCGAGCTCGCCCTGACGCCCTCGCAGGTTGAGCTCGCGCGCGTTGAAGGCCCCGAGCGCGCCGCTCATGGCCGGCACCAGAACATCCGATTCGAGGTCCGCCAGGCGCGAGGCAATCTGGTTCGCGCGCCGCTGAATCTCGCGGATCTCGTCGCCGACCGACTCGCGGCTCAGCACCAGCGCACTGTCGAGCGCCTGCTCAACCTGGACGTTGAACCAGCTGTCGATACCCGACCGCAGAAAGCGCACGGAGAACACGTAGATGATGGTCACGGGAATCAGGGCTGTCAGTGTCAGCAGGATGACCAGACGCACCGTGAGCCGGGAGCCGGCGACGCCCGAGCGCAAGTCGCCGAACAGCCGCCAGGCGTTGACGGCGACCATCCAGAACACCACGAGGGTCAGCAAGGCGTCGATGACCAGCAGGTAATCGTTGACGCGACCGAAGCGCTCCATGTTGTCGGCGCTGTTGCCGAGCAGGTAGAGCGAGAGCAATACCGCGGCAAACACCGCCACCATCAGCCAGGTGCCGGTGTCGCCCTCGCGCGCGATCTTCACCGGAGTGGCCACGTCTGCTCACCGTTCTTCAGGGTCCACGCCCGCGAGAAATACGCCTGCGTTCGCAGGGGTGACGGCAGCGCGTCGAGGTCGAGCTGCACCCGCATGACACCGTAGTAGCGGCCGGGCCGGCTGAGCTGGTCGTCGGGAATCAGCACCACGTCGCGCAGCTGCGCCACGGCGTCGAGCGCGGTGTCGAGGTCGGGGAAGCTGGCGCGCTGGCCCGAGTTGAGTCGCTCGAGCCGGTAACTGCGTGTCAGGTCCTGGTAGCTGAGACGGACCGGGATCTGGTACCGGCGCAGGGTCAGGTCGGGCCAGAAGCTGCGTTGTCGGATGACGTCGATTTCGACATCGAATTCAAGTGCCACCCCACTTTGCAGCGCCGCCCGGGTGAGCCCGCTGAGCCGCACGCTCACGTCACTCTCGAGCATGACGTCGCCGTCGATCACGTAGGAGACCAGCGAGCGGTACTCCACGCGCCCCTCGTCGGCGCGCGCGGACCCCGCCAGGAGCAGGAACGCCAACGCACAGGCACACAGCCAGGGCCAGTGTCCGGGTGTCGAAGTGCGGCGGCGGCGCAGGTTAGTCATGGTGCGCAGTCTGAACCGGGCTGCGGTGCATGAGCGCATAATAAAAGCCGTCGCACCCCATTTCACCCGGGAATATCTGCCAACCCGGTCCGGACACGCGGCCCACAGGCAATTCGAGCGTGGCCGGCACCGCGTCCACCGTGCGGTCGAGGAAGCGTTCGACCTGCTCGTCGTTCTCGCGCCGCACGGTCGAACAGGTCGCGTACAGCAACCTGCCGCCGGGTTTCAGCAGCGGCCACAGCGCGTCGAGCAACCGCGCCTGCACCGCGGCCAGCGCCTCGATGTCGGTGGGCCGACGCAACACCTTGATATCGGGATGTCGCCGGACCACACCGAGGCCGCTGCAAGGCGCATCGAGCAGCACGCCGTCAAAGGGCACGCCGTCCCACCACTGCGCAGGTTCGCTCGCGTCGGCCGCCTGCACCGTGACGCCCTCGCAGCCGAGCCGTCGCACGGTGTCCGAGACCCGCGCCAGGCGGGCAGACGACGCGTCGAGCGCCGTCAGGGCCAGTGCCTCCCCGCCCAGTTCGAGCAGGTGACCCGTCTTGCCACCGGGCGCCGCGCAGGCGTCCAGCACCCGCTCGCCGGCGCGCGGCGCGAGCAGCTGGGCCGCGAATTGCGCCGCGCTGTCCTGCACCGAGCAGGCGCCGTGCTCGAAATACGGCAGTTCAGCCACGTCGACCGGCGAAGCGAGCACGAGGTCGCTGGCACCTGGGCCCGGTGTCGCCACCAGCCCCTGCGCCGCGAGACGCGCGCGGTAGGCGTCCCGGTCGTCTGTCGCCGCGACCCGCAGCGTCATCGGCGCGCGCGCGTTGTTGGCTTCCGCGATTGCGTGAACCGACGCCGGCCAATCCCGTTCGAGCGTCGCGTACAACCAGGCCGGGTGCGCGGCGGCGGCGGCCGGGTCGCTGTCGACCGCCGCAAGCAGCGACACGCGCTCGCGCAGAAAGCGCCGCAAAACGGCGTTGACCAGACCGCGCAAAGGCGCGTGGCCGAGCGCCCCGGTGAGCCGGACGGCGTCGTCGACGACCGCGTGTGGCGCGCCGTCGACGTACTCGAGCTCGGTCAGGGCCAGCAGCACAACGCTGCCGACCCGCCGGTCACGCCGTCGCAGCGGCCGGCTCAGCAGCCGTCGGATGACCGCATCGAGGCGTGGTTGCCAGCGACACCCCGCGTACACCAGAGCGCGGCACCGGCGTCGTGCGGCGCCCGCGAGTTCACCGTCGGGCAAAGCGGACTCGAGTGACCGCCCCTCGCGCAACA
Organism: Pseudomonadota bacterium; assembly: GCA_039196715.1. NCBI lineage: Bacteria > Pseudomonadati > Pseudomonadota > Pseudomonadota bacterium. The sequence continues at coordinate 58,362 of JBCCUP010000010.1, read as the reverse complement.
CGGCATCGAGCGCCAGACAGGCGTGCTGGCGAACCGGATCGGGCGCGTGTGTGTTCACGCCAGCGTGTGACCGAGCAGCGATCGACCGTTGACAAACTCCGCCGCGCTGAGCTGACGCTTGCCGGGCAACTGCAACCGGGTGATCGCCAACACACCCTCACCGGTTTGCACCACCACGCCGTCGGCGTCCTCGGCGAGCACGGCGCCCGGCGCGCCCGGTGGCAATGCCCCCTGCGCGCGCGCGCGCGCCAGCCAGACGCGGATCACCCCGTCCGGCCCGGAGCACTGCGCGACCGGCCAGGCGTTGAAGGCCATGACCTGGCGCGCGACGGCGTCAGCCGGGTCGCGCCAGTCGATGCGGGCCTCGCCCTTTTCCAGTTTGTGCGCGTAGGTCGCCCTGCTGTCGTCCTGGGCCTCGGGTGTCCGCGCACCGGCGGCGATCTCAGGCAACGTCTCGACCAGCAGCGCGGCACCGGCCTCGGCCAGTGTGTCGTGCAGCGCTGTGGCCGTTTCCCGACCGTCGAGGGGACAGCGCCAGCGCGACCAGACCGGCCCGGTGTCGAGCCCCGCTTCCATCTGCATGACGCAGACGCCCGACTCCGTATCGCCGGCGAGGATGGCACGCTGGATCGGCGCCGCCCCGCGCCAGCGCGGCAACAGAGACGCGTGCACATTGACGCAGCCGAACGCCGGCGTGTCGAGAATCGTGCGCGGCAGCAGCAGGCCGTAGGCCACGACCACCATGATCTCGGGGTTCAGCTCGGCCAAGGCCGCCTGCGCCTCAGGGCCCTTGACCGAGGGCGGTTGAAAGACCGCCACACCTGCGTCCAGCGCGGCCTGCTTGACCGGACTGGCGCGCGGCGCACGACCCCGCCCCGCCGGGCGGTCCGGCTGGGTGTAGCAGCCGACGAGTTCGTGCCCGGCCGCCCGCAACGCGTCGAAGGTCGGGACGGCGAAATCCGGTGTCCCGGCGAAGACGACCCGCACGCGCTCAGCGCCCGCCGCGCTGCTGCTTTTCCATCTTCTTGACGATGCGGTTGCGCTTCAGCGGCGAGAGGTAGTCGAGAAAGAGCTTGCCGTCGAGGTGATCGATCTCGTGCTGGATGCACGCCGCGAGGAGCCCGTCTGCGGTGCGTTCAAAGCGCGCGCCGGTGCGGTCCAGGGCGCTGACCGTGACCTGCGCCGAGCGGCTGACGTCCTCGAAAATACCCGGAATCGACAAGCACCCCTCCTGCATTTGCGCCTCGCCATCGCGTGCGACGATTTCGGGGTTGATCAGCACCATGGCATCAGACTTGTCTTCGGAGAGGTCGATGACCACAACCCGTTTGTGCACGTTCACCTGGGTGGCGGCCAGGCCGATGCCCGGCGCGTCGTACATGGTCTCGAGCATGTCGTCCGTCAACTGCCTGACGACGTCATCCACATCGGACACCGGCCGCGCCGTTTTCCGCAACCGCGGATCGGGAACCACAAGGATGTCGAGAAGCGCCATGAGACTACCAATTTGAGGGAACGCGCGATTCAGGCATCGCATTTGCGAGGGTTTCGAGCAGCAAACGCACCTGGACCCCGCACGGTCAGCCTGTCAGCCGTGCATTGTATCGCGCACAGGGCGCTGCATACATCCAACACGCAGGATTAGAAACGACGCATGGCCACTTTCACGCACCCGCAGGTCTCCGCGACACGCCGCAGACTGCGCCTCACTCTCGCAGCCGCCTCGATTGCCGCCGTGTTCAGCCTCAGCGGTTGCGCGTTGTGGGAAACCGCCCCCGCCGACGAGCCCATCGCGGAGCTGCCCAGCGCCGAGGACATTGCGATCGTCGTCGCGCCGACCACGGAGTCGGATGTCCCGCGCACCGCCGCACTCAAGCGCAACCCGGATGAGGTCGTGCTGCGCGAAGACGCGCCGGACACCTATACGGTGCAGAAACACGACACGCTGTGGGACATCGCAGCCCATTTTCTCGAGGACGCCTACACCTGGCCCGAGATCTGGCACCAGAACCCGCAGATTGCCGACCCCCACCTGATTTTCCCGGGCGACAAGATCGGGCTGCGCATGGTCGACGGCAAACCCGTGCTGTCGATACACCGCGGCAAGCGTGGCAAGACGATTCTGCAGCCCCGCGTCCGCGAAGCCGAACTCGAGCAGGCCGTGCCGGTGATCGCCGCCGACGTGCTGAAGAACTTCGACGCCAAGCCGCGGGTGGTGAGCAAGCAAACCCTCGACGCGGCGCCGTACGTGCTGGCCAACACCCAGGGCCGCGTGATCAGTGCCGCACCGGATTCGATCTACGTGCGCGGCATCACCGACGAGTCGGAATCGATCTACCACGTACTGCGTCCCAACAAGCCGTTGATCGACCCCGACACCAACGAAATCCTCGGCTACGAGGCCCTGCACACCGGCGAAGCCCAGGTGCAGTACTTCGGCGACCCGAGCACGTTGCAGCTGATCAAGACCGGCCGCGAGGTGCTGCGCGGCGACCGCCTGACCAAGTACGAAGGGGACGCGACCTACCGCGACCTCAAGCCGATTCTGGTCAAGGGCAACATGCGAGGCACCATCATCTCGCTGGTCGACGCGCTCTCGAAAGCGGGTCAGTACCAGGTTGTGGTGTTCAACCGCGGCGCACAGGACGGGCTCCAGGCCGGCAGCATGGTCGAGCTCATGGGCCGCGAGCGCAAGATGCTCGACAAGACCCTGAACCCTAGGACGCCGGACCGCGTGACTCTGCCGAGCCAGCGCAAGGGTGTCGCGATCGTGTTCCAGTCCTTCGATTGGGTCAGCTACGCGATGATCCTCGAGGCGCAGATGCCGATCGACCTGTACGACTCGTTCCAGGGTTTCTGAACCGAACCGCATCGCGCGTGCAACACGGCCCGCACCCGCGGGCCGTGAGCGTTTGGGCAGCGCGTGCGGCGGCGGCTTCGACCGGCCGTATACTCGTGTCATGACGCCTGAACTCGCCGCTGTCGCGCTGCACCGCCTGCCGGGCCACAGTGCCCACGACAAACACGCACTGGTGCACCAGCTCGGCGGACTCGACCGCCTTGCCGGGGCCGACGACCGCACGTTGATCGCCGCCGGGTTTCCGGCGGGCGACGTCGTGGCCTGGCGCGCACTCGCCGCGTCCGAGTGTGCGGCGGACACCGACTGGGCCAAGGCGTCCGACTGCCACCTGCTGAGTTGCGAACACCCGGCCTACCCACGGGGCCTCTCCGCACTCGACGACGCGCCGCTCGTGCTCTGGGCACGGGGTGACCTCGACCTGCTCGCCCCACCGAAGATCGCCGTCGTCGGCAGCCGCAACCCGAGTCGGGGCGGCGAGGAAAACGCCCGTTCGTTCGCCGCAGACCTCGCAGTACGCGGGCTCGTGGTGGTCAGCGGCCTCGCCGCGGGCATCGACGCCGCGGCGCACCGGGGCGCACTCGACGCCGGCGGCATGACCCTGGCCGTGGTCGGCACCGGGGCCGACCGCGTGTACCCCGCAGCCAACCGCGCACTGGCCCACGACATCGCCCAACAGGGCGTGCTGATCAGCGAATTTCCACTCGGCACCGCGCCAAGGCCGCACCATTTTCCGCGTCGCAACCGTCTTATCAGTGCGGTTTCGCTGGGCGTTCTGGTGGTCGAGGCAGCGGTGCGCAGCGGCTCACTGATCACGGCCCGCCAGGCGGGCGAGCAGGGTCGATCCGTCATGGCCATCCCGGGCTCGATCCACAACCCGATGGCGCGTGGCTGCCACCGCTTGATTCGCGAGGGTGCGAAGCTGGTCGAGTGCAGCGCCGACGTACTCGAGGACATCGGCCCGGCACTCGCGGCCAGCTCCGGACACCTCACACCCGGTGCAGACGCCGAGCGCGTCACCTCGAACGCGGACGCCGAACCGGCCGGCACCGCGCTGCCAGACGCGCACCGACACCTGTTGCACTGCCTCGGACACGACACGCTCAGCGTCGACACGCTGGTCACCCGCACGGGGGACTCGGTTGCGAACGTGTCATCGATGCTGCTGCTGCTCGAACTCGGCGGGCACGTGTGCCGCGAGAAAGATGGGCGCTTCAGCCGCCAAAACGCCGCCGTCGGCACGATTGACGCTTGACTCAGACCGCGGATTCACCTGCCTCAGACACAGGGATCGTGGACGGCTCGGCACTCCCACCGGTATGCTCCGCCGGCATCTGCCCCGTGTTTGTCGCCGCGCCAAACACCTTGGATCGCGCTGCAACGGCCCCATACACCGGGCACACAAACGATTACACCGGGGCCGAGTACCGCGCCCCACACCGGAAAGAGCATGAGCAAAAGCCTCGTCATCGTTGAGTCACCTGCCAAGGGCAAGACGATCAAGAAGTACCTCGGCAACGACTACGAGGTGCTCGCGTCCTATGGCCACGTGCGTGACCTGGTGCCCAAGGAAGGCGCGGTGGATCCGGACGCCGACTTCCGCATGCGCTACCAGACCATCGAGGACAAGGAAAAGCACATCCAGGCCATCGCAAAGCTGCTGAAGAAGTCCGACCACCTGCTGCTCGCGACTGACCCGGACCGCGAAGGCGAGGCCATCAGTTGGCACCTTGTCGAGGAGTTGCGCGAACGCGGTCTGCTCGAGGGCATCGCGCCACCCAAGCGCGTGGTGTTCTACCAGATCACCAAAGCAGCGGTGCGCGAAGCGGTGGCACAGCCGCGCGAAATCAGTTTCGATCTCGTCAACGCGCAGCAGGCGCGGCGCGCGCTCGACTACCTGGTCGGTTTCAACCTGTCGCCGCTGCTGTGGAAGAAGATTCGCCGCGGTCTGTCGGCCGGTCGGGTGCAGAGCCCCGCGCTGCGCATGATCTGCGAGCGCGAAGACGAGATCGAGGCCTTCGTGGCGCAGGAGTACTGGTCGGTCGAAGCCGCCGTGCACAACGAAAAAGGGGCGTTCGGCGCGCGCCTGCACACCCTCGAGGGCGAGCGCGTCAAGCAGTTCACGATCACCGATGGCGAGCGCGCCCAATCGGTCAAGGATGCGATCAACGCCGCCGCCAGCGGCACACTGACCGTGGCCAAGGTCGAGAAGAAACAACGCAAGCGCAACCCGGCGCCGCCTTTCACCACCTCGACCATGCAACAGGAGGCGGTGCGCAAACTCGGCTTCTCGGCCAGCCGCTCGATGCGCGTCGCACAGCAGCTGTACGAGGGCATCGACATCGGCGGTGAAGTCACCGGCCTGATCACCTACATGCGAACCGACTCGGTGAACCTCGCCAACGAGGCGGTGGCCGAAATCCGCGGGTACATCGCCGAGCGCTACGGCGACGACAACGTGCCCGAGACGCCGAACGTCTACAAGACCAAGAGCAAGAACGCCCAGGAGGCGCACGAGGCCATCCGGCCGACCAACGCGACGCGCACGCCCGAAGAGCTCAAGAGCGTGTTGCAGCCCGATCAGCTCAAGCTCTACACCATTATCTGGCGCCGGACCGTGGCCAGCCAGATGATTTACGCCACGCTCGATCAGGTGTCGGTCGACCTCGCGGCCGACGCTCGGAACAGCTTCCGCGCGAGCGGCTCCACCATCCGCCACCCGGGTTTCATGGCGGTCTACATGGAGGGCACCGATGACGCCAAGTCGGACGACGAAGACGAAAAGCGTCTGCCGCCGATGACCGAGGGCGAGACGGTGTCGCTCGACGACATCAAACTCGGCCAGCACTTCACCGAGCCGCCACCGCGCTACTCGGAGGCGAGCCTGGTGAAGGCGCTCGAGGAACACGGCATCGGCCGGCCCTCGACCTACGCCGCCATCATCAGCACCTTGCAGCACCGCGATTACGTCGAGATGGATGGCCGCCGGTTCATCCCGACCGACGTCGGTCGGGTCGTGCACCGGTTCCTCGCCAAGCATTTCACCCGCTACGTCGACTACGACTTCACCGCCAACCTCGAGGACGAGCTCGATGCGGTGTCGCGCGGGGAGAAGGACTGGGTGCCGCTGATGCGCGATTTCTGGCACCCGTTCATCCGGCAGGTGAACGAAAAGGAAGAGACCGTCTCACGGGACGAAGCGGTGCAGGCGCGCGAGCTCGGCACCGACCCCAAGACCGGCAAACCGATCAGCGTGCGCATTGGGCGCTACGGCGCGTTCGTGCAGATCGGCACCCGCGACGACGAGGAGAAGCCGACCTTCGCTGGCCTGAAACCCGGCCAGAAGATGGACTCGATCACGCTCGAGGACGCGCTCAAGCTGTTCGACCTGCCGCGGCACTTCGGCGAGGGCGACGACAAGATTTCGGTGGCGATCGGCCGCTTCGGCCCGTACGTGAAGTTTCATTGCAGCGACGACGACAAGGTGAAGTACGCCTCGATCAAGGAAGACGATCCGTACACCATCACCGAGGCGCGCGCCCGCGAACTGGTCGCCGAGAAGCAGGAGACCGACCGCAACCGCGTGATCAAGAAGTTCGAGGGCACAGACATCCAGTTGCTGAACGGCCGCTGGGGCCCGTACCTCAGTGACGGGGTGAAGAACGCCAAGCTGCCCAAAGAGCTCAAGGAGGACCTCGTTGCCCTCAAGGCCATGGACCTCGCCACCGCCGAGAAGATGATCGCCGAGGCGCCGGAGAAACGCGGCAAGAAGGTCGCGGCGAAGAAGGTCGCTGCCAAGGCGCCGGCGAAGAAAACCGCGGCGAAGAAGAAGGCGACCGCCAAGAAGAAAGCCGGGGCAAAGAAGAAAACCGCTGCAAAGAAAGTCGCTTCGAAGAAGGTCGCTGCGGCGAGCAAATCCGAGGGCGATGTCGGCTCCTGACGCCCTGCCCCGCGTCGACGTGGCCGAAGCGGCGCGCATCGTGCGTGCCAGTGGTGTCATCGCCTACCCCACCGAGGCGGTTTTCGGCCTCGGTTGTGACCCGGCGAACACAGACGCCCTGCGCCGCGTCCTCGCAACCAAAACGCGCGCTGAGGACAAGGGGCTGATCCTCGTTGCGGGTGTTGCCGAACACCTGGACGCGTGGATTGCCCCGCTCGACGCACGCGCCCGTGCGCTCGTCGAGCCGACGTGGCCCGGCCACACCACGTGGGTGGTGCCAGCGCGTCCTACCGCTGTCGGTTTGGTCACCGGCGGCCGGGACACCCTTGCGGTCCGCGTGTCCGCACACCCGACCGTCCGCGCGCTCTGTGACGTGCTGGGCCATGCCCTGGTGTCGACCAGTGCCAACCGCAGTGGCGAACCCGCGATCCGCGACGACGCCGAGCTTGATGCGCTCGAAGGTGTCGACGCGGTGGTCGCGGGCGAGCTCGGCGGCGCCGCCGCGCCAAGTGCCATTTACCGGCTCGCCGACGGCGTCCGCTTGCGCTGAGCCCGGGTCGGTCAGAGATCCAACGCGTCCGCGAGCCACGCACGCGTGGCAGCCACCAAGGGTGCGGTCAACGTGGGGCTCAGGATGTCACCCGCAATCACGTGGGCGTATTCGTCGTTCGGCGGCGGAACATCGACGGCGTGCACGCGGGCCTCACCGCCCCACCGGGCGACGACGCTGCGGGTCACCTTGGCGTCGACAACCTGGTCCGCGTCACTGAAGACGAAGAACGCCGGCACCGTGATCGCGCCAAAATCGACCTCGGATGTCGCCTGCACCGTGGCCGCCATCGGCAACAACGCCACGTTCGGGTAGCGGGTGGTCCAGAACCGACCATGCTCGGGGTTTCGCGGCGCCCACTCGCGCGTGTCGCCGACGAGCAAGGGCACCAACTGACGCGCGAACGGCGCGGTCAACAGGGCCGAACCGGCGGCTTTGACCCGGTAGTTCGGCGAGATCAGAACCGTCGCATCGATGCGCCCGAAGGCGGGATCGGCCGCCGCCAGGGTCGCCAGCGTGCCACCGGTCGAGGTGCCGATCACCACCACCCGATCGCCGATCGCGCGCCCCACGGCCAGCGCCTCGGCGGTGTCGTCGATCCAATCCTGCACCCGCGCCGTGGCCATCGCATCGCCGTCGCGTCCGTGCCCGGTCAGGCGGGTAAAGTGCAGGTTCGCGCCGAGCGCGGCGGCGAGGTTGTCGGCAAACGGGCGCGTCTCGGCGGACGTGGCCGAGTAGCCGTGCAGGTAGACAATCGCCAGCGGCGTCCTCGCGCGCGTAGCGGGGTCGGCCCAGACGATTTCCTTCGCAACGCCCTCGCGGATGCCGGCGACCGCGGCTTCCTGTTCGGCAAGCCAGGTCTCGATGTCGGTCGGTGGCGTATCGAAGGGCAACGCGGGCGAGAGCCCGACGGGCTCGCGCGGCCCGACGTGCCAGAGCACAGCCAAGGTGAGTGCGAACACGCCCAGACAGCTCAGCGCGAAACGCATCGCACCCCTCCGTCGCGGTGTACCGGCTGCGGCTCGCAGATCACGCGGCGACGCGGTCAAGCGCAGCCGCGAAGCGATCGACCGCGCCGTCGACATCGACAAGCTTGTCGAGCCCGAACAGGCCAATGCGAAACGACAGGTAGTCCGATCGCTCGCCGACTTGCAACGGCACCCCGGCGGCGATCTGCACGCCGGCGCGCGCAAAGGCGCTGCCGTTGTGCCAGTCCGGCTGGTCGGTGAAGCACACGACCACCCCAGGCGCCTCGAAACCGGGCGCCGCGACGCTGGCGACGCCCCGGCTCGCGAGGATGTCGCGCACGCCACGGCCGAGTGCGAATTGCCGGTCGCGCAGCACGTCGAGTCCCACCGCGCGTGCCTCGTGCATGGCGTCTCGCAGCGTGATCAAACCGTCGGTCGGCAGGGTCGCGTGGTAAGCGTGTCCCCCGCCGGTGTAGGCCCGCATGATCGTGAGCCATTTCTTGAGGTCTAACGCGAAGCTCGAACTGCTGGAAGCCTCGACTGCCGCCACGCCCGCTTCACCCAACATGACAAGTCCAGCACACGGTGTGGACGTCCAGCCTTTCTGGGGCGCCGAGATCAGCACGTCGATGCCGCGCGCGCGCATGTCCACCCACGCCGCACCGCTGGCGACACAATCGAGCACGAAGAGACCACCGACCGCGTGCACCGCCGACGCGACCGCTTCGAGGTAGTCGTCCGGCAACAACATGCCGGCGGAGGTTTCCACGTGCGGGGCCACGACGACGTCCGGCCGTTCGCGCGCGATCTGATCGAGCACCTCAGCGATCGGCGGCGGTGTGAACGGCGAGGTCCGCTCGTTACCGAGTTGCCGGGCGCGCAGCACGGTCTCGCTGGCGGGGATTGCGCCCATCTCGAAGATCTGAGACCACCGGTAGCTGAAGAAGCCGTTGCGGATCACGAGGCAGCGCTTGCCGGTCATGAGCTGGCGTGCCACGGACTCCATCGCGACACTGCCGCCGCCGGGCACCAGCACCGCCGTCTCAGCGGCGTAGGCCTCGACCAGCCAGGACTGGATGTCGTTCATGGCCCCTTGAAACCGCTGTGACATGTGGTTCACCGACCGGTCGGTAAACACAACGGAGTACTCCAGGAGTCCTTCGGGATCGAGATCGGGCAACAGGGAGGCCATGGCAACGCTCAGGTGATTGGGGGCAACGGGGGATGCGCATGATGCCATCAGCGCGCGGCGTTGTCGGAAAAAACTCATCCTCCACCGACGCGCCTGGTGACACGTACAATGCCCACATGTCTGAAACCCTCGATTCACGCGCGGTGCGCGACTACCTGCGTGGCTTGCAGGATACGGTGTGCAGCACACTCACTCGCCTGGACGGGACGCCGTTCCACGAGGACGACTGGGCACGCGACGCCGGCGGCGGCGGACGCTCGCGCGTGCTGAGCAGCGGCGCACTGTTCGAGCAGGCCGGTGTGAATTTCTCGCACGTCACGGGAGACACCCTGCCCCCGTCGGCGACGGCCAACCGGCCCGAGCTCGCCGGTGCGCCGTTCGAGGCCATGGGGGTTTCCCTGGTGTTGCACCCGCAAAACCCCTACGTGCCGACCAGCCACGCCAATGTGCGCTTTTTCCTCGCACACCCACGCGAGGGCGCGCCGGTGTGGTGGTTCGGGGGGGGCTTCGACCTCACGCCGTACTACGGCTTCACCGACGACTGCGTGCACTGGCACCGTACGGCACGCAACGCCTGTGCCCCGTTCGAGGATGCGGACTACGCGACGCTCAAGGCGCAGTGCGATGCGTACTTCCACCTCAAGCACCGCAATGAGCCGCGCGGCGTCGGCGGGTTGTTCTTCGACGACTACACGGCGTCGGGATTCGACACCGCGTTTGCGTTCATGCAGTCGGTCGGCGACCACTTCCTGCCCGCGTACGTGCCCATCGCCGAGCGTCGCCGGGACACACCCTACGGCGAGCGCGAACGTGATTTCCAGCTGCTGCGCCGCGGTCGCTATGTCGAGTTCAACCTGGTCTGGGACCGCGGCACGCTGTTCGGACTGCAATCCGGCGGCCGCACCGAGTCCATCCTGATGTCAATGCCGCCGGAGGTGCGCTGGCGCTACAACCGCCAGGCCGACGCGGGCTCCGAAGAAGCGCGCCTGACCGACTATTTCCTCACGAACAGGGATTGGCTGGGCGAGTTTCCGGACTGAGGCCCGCTCACCGGGCTCAAGCTGTCACCCACGGCGCCGACACGCGGGTGTGGGTGCCGCGACGCCCGAGCCGTCGTGGCGAGGCCACCGCGCACAGCCGAGCTGTCGCCCCCGGGCTGCTAGGCTCGGTGCAGCGCCGTTTGCCCGACACCGCCGAGGGGAGCCCCGTGACGCTGGAGAAACTGAGACTGCTGTGGCACGCCGTGAAGCACACGCGCCCCATCCAGCTCTGGCACCGGCTGCGGCTCACGGCCAAGCGCAAGCTGCTCGTGCGCTGGATGACGCCGGCGCGTGCCAACGCAGTCGCCTGGCACGACCCGAGCGGCGTGCCGCTGTCGCCCAACCCGGTCCAGCCAATCATGCCCGACCGACTGCACCACGTGGTCGGCTACGGCGACGCCGACGTCACCGTGCGCTTTCTCAACATCGAACGGGCCTTTGCGCTGCCCTTCGCCTGGCGCCCGGACGAGCTGCACCGCAAGAAACTGCTCTGGCTGCTGACCCTGCACTACCACGAGTTCCTCGAGGCGCTGCCCGGCCCGCTGGCGCGTGACGTCGTGCTCGATTGGATCGAGCAGGTGAAACCCTACGTTCCGAACTACTGGTTGGACACCTGGAACAGCTACACCCTCTCGTTGCGTATCGTGGTCTGGATGCAGCTGCTGGCGTCCGACCGCCTGCCGCTGGACGAGGCACAGCGCACGCGGGTGCACGGGTCACTGCTGGCCCAACTGCGCTTTCTCGAGAGCAACCTCGAGGTCGACCTGGGCGGGAACCACCTGTTGAAGAACGTCAAGGCCTTGCTCTGGGGCAGTCGCTACTTTGATGGCCCCGAAGCGGACCGGTGGCGTGCACTGGGCGAGTCGCTGCTGAAACAGGAGCTCGACGAACAGGTGCTGGCCGATGGCATGCACTACGAACTGAGCCCGACGTACCACAACCAGGTCATGGTGGACTTCCTCGAGAGCTACACCGCCTTGCACGAAGGCGAGCTGAAAACCGAGTTGGCCGCGCGGCTCGCCGACATGGCGCAGGTCACGGCCGAGTTTCATCACCCCGACGGCGGCGTGAGTCTGTTCAACGATGCAGGCCTGTATTTCGCCTACCAACCCGAGGACGTGCTCAACGCCTGGCGCGCGGTGTTTGCTGAAGAGATCGAGCCAAGCGCACTGATCGCACTGCCGAGCAGCGGCTACTACGGCCTGCGTCACGCGCGCGACCTTCTGTTGGTCGATTGCGCAGCCCTGGCACCGGATTTCCTGCCTGCACACGGCCACGGCGACGCCCTGAGTTTCGAATGGAGCATCGCCGGACAACGCGTGTTCACCGACCCGGGAGTGTTCGAGTACCAGGACGGGCCGATGCGCGCCTACTCCCGCTCGACCCCTGCGCACAGCACGGTCTCGATCGCCGAGGAGGACCAGAGTGAGTTCTGGAAATCCTTCCGCGTGGGACGCCGTGCACGCATCACCGCATGCCGTCACACCGTGACCGATCACGGCTTCACGCTGCAGGGCGCGCACGACGGCTACACCCGCCTGTCGGGCGCGCCGGTGCACGAACGCACGTTCGAGGCGACGCCAGACACCCTGACCCTGCACGACACCGTGCACGGCGGGGCGGACCAGCCGTGCACCGCCACCCTGTTTCTGCACCCGGATTGCGACGTGCATCTCGAGGACGCGACGCACGCGACGGTGTGCACCGGCGGCACGCAGGTGCGGGTCGAGTCAGAAGGGCCGATGACCGTGGAGCCCGCAACCTACCACCCCGACCACGGCCACAGCCACGACACCTTCAGGCTCCGGATCGAGCTCGGCACCGCTTCGGGCACGCTGCAGCACAGCACCCGCATCACGGTGCTTGAACGCGACTGAGCACCGCCGAGCACAGCGGGCCACGCGCGCTGGCGGCCCAGTCGACTGCTACACTTCGCGGCCCGCCACGGCGTGACCGCCCGTCATGTTCACTCAGCAATTGCGATCCGAACTCAAGCGCACGCTCGCCGTGGCGTTGCCGCTGATCGGTGCACAGATACTGCAAGTCAGCAACGGGCTCGTTGACACCCTGGTCGCCGGCCGCATCGGGTCGGAGGAACTCGCCGCCAGCGGCCTCGGTGCAGCGATGTGGTTCATCGGCCTGATCGCCTGCATCGGTTTGCTCGCGGGGCTGTCGCCGAGCATCGCCACGCTGCTTGGCGAGCGCCGCCGAAGCGAGGTCGGGGAACTCACACGCCAGGGACTGTGGTTGGCCCTTGCGTTGGGCGTCACAGTGACCGCGGCCCTGCTGGTGCTCGCCCAGGTGCTCCACCTCACCCCGCTCGACCCCCGTCTGGCGGCGCGCGTGCCGGAGTACCTGGTGCCCGCGGCGTTCAGCCTGCCAGCAGCAGCCATCGTGATCGCGGCACGCAACGTCTGCGAGGCCGACGGCCGGACCGGCGTGATGCTCTGGGCCCAGGCGATCGGCCTCGGCATCAACATCGTCGCCGACCTGGGACTGGGACTGGGTTGGTTTGGCCTGCCCGAACTCGGGTTGGCCGGCATCGGCTGGGCGACCACAGCGGTCCAGTGGAGCATGGCGGCGGTCCTGCTGTGGTGGATTGCCGGGCCGCGCATGGCGAAGTACGGCGTGTTCGCCCGCTACAGCCCGCCCGACCGACAGGCCATCGGCGCGCTGTTGTCCCTGTCGCTGCCGATCTACCTCGCCTTGCTGTTCGAGGCGGGCCTCTTCTCGGCCACGGCGATGCAGGCGGGTGCGCTAGGTGTGCTGCCCATGGGCGCACACAACATTGCGATCGGTGCGACGTCTTTTGCGTACATGTTGCCGCTCGGCTTGTCGCTCGCCCTGACCGCCCGCGTGGGCCGCGTCCACGGCCGCGGCTTCGGGCCCGCGGTGCGCTTGCGGGCTGTCGCCGGGTTTCTGTTGACTTGCGTGCTCGCCGGATTCACGGCCCTGCTGCTCTGGGCATTCCGGGACCCGATTGCCGCGCTCTACACACCCGATCCCGCGCTGCGCGCGCTCGCGGCGCAACTCCTGGTGCTCGCCGCGGTCTTTCAGTTGTCGGACGGCATGCAGGCAACCATGTTCGGGATCCTGCGCGGCTTGCACGACACGCGGGCGCCGATGCTGATCAACGCGTTCTCCTACTGGTGCGTGGCCTTCGGCCTGGGCTTCTGGCTCGCGCACGGCGTGGGGCTCGGCGTCGCCGGTCTGTGGTACGGCCTGATCATCGGGCTGACGATCAGCTCGATCGGACTCGGCCTGCGCGTCATCTGGCAGATCAGACACTATGATCGTCTGAGGCGCCCGGCCGTTTGAACGCCGCCGATGCGCACCACACGGGCCCGGCGCTGCGCGCCGCCCATTCACCTTTGGTTCAGTTGGGAATGCCTCCATGTCTACGACTCTGAAACGCACCGCCACCGCGCTGCTCGCCGTGACCGTGGTGTCACTCGCCGGGTGCGCGGCCACCACGCGGTCCATCGACCCCACCAGCGACATCCAGTACGACGCGCAGTACAGCTTCTCGGACAAGAACGCGATCGTCAAAGACCTCACCGACAGCCTGCTGAGCCGCGCCGCCTACAGCGGTGGCGATGCGCCCGTGCTGGTCGTGTACGACGTCGCCAACGAAACCAGCGAGCACATCAGCACCGCCGGTATCACCGACGACATCCGCCTTGCCTTACTGCAATCCGGGCGCTACCGCTTCATCAGCCGCGAGCAGCGCGCCAACCTCAAGGCCGAACTCGCCGAGCAGGGCGCCACCGCCGAGCGTGCCGCCAGCGCCCGCAAGCTCGGCGCCGATCTGATCCTCGCAGGCAGCCTGCGGTCGATCGAAAAAAAGCAACCGCGCCAGTGGCGCTTGAACCGCAAGAAACTCGTCTACTACAGCCTGAACCTCGAGTTGACCGACATCCAGACCGGTGAGATTCGCTGGGCCGACAAGGCCGAGCTCGCTCGCGAATCCTCACGGCCGATCATCGGCTGGTAGTGCGCACCCTCCCACCGCGCCGGACGGGGTTTCACCTCGCCGCGCTTGGCGCCGTGCTGTGTCTGGTCGGCTGCGCAACGCCGGTGCTCGACCAGGCGCGGGCACTGCACCACGGTGGCGACTCCGCGGGCGCGCTGGTCGCACTCGAGTCGGCCGAGGCCGAGGTGCCCGAGCGCGACCGCCTGGTCTACCTGCTCGAACGGGGCACGGTGGCGCTGCACAGCAACGCTTTCGACGCCGCGGCGCAGAGCTTCGTCGCCGCGGTCGACTACATCGACGAACAGGACCGCATCAGTCTGCGCGATGAAGCACGGGCCCTGCTGACCAGCGAGGCCACCACACGCTACACCGGTGAATCGAGCGAGCGCCTGCTTGCACACAGCTACGCCATGCTGAGTTTCCTGCTCGCCGGCAACGCCGAGAGCGCCGCCGTCGAGGCGCGGCGGGCGACACAGCGCTTGCAGGCCGGCGACAACGAGCTCGCTGCCGCAAACGTGACGCGCGCGCTGATCGCACTCAGTTTCGAACTCGCCGGCCAGATCAACGACGCCTACGTCGCCGCCCGCTCGCTGCCGCCGGACACCTTGCCCGCGACGACCGCGCGACTGGCACGCCAGCTCGGCAGCGGCGAAGCCCGGCCACCGGTGCCGCCGGACCTGGCGGCCGCGCACGAGGCCGCGCACGGCGAACTCGTCCTCGTGGTCTCAAGCGGCCAGGTGTCGCGCAAGTTCTCGAGCCACCTGCACAACGGCATCGACTGGCAGATCGCCTTCCCGGCCTACCCGAACCACCGACCGACACCAGCCGCCACGCGCGTCGCCTTCGACACCGACGCGCTGCCACCGGCGGAGACCGCGCGCAGCGACATCGACGGCCTTGCGCGCGCCTCGCTCGACGCGCGCGCCGGACGCTTGCTGTTGCGCCAGGGGATGCGTTTGGCGGTCAAGAGCCAGGTGGCAGAGGAGCTGCGCACCAGCGACAACCTCGCCACGCAGTTGTTGGCCTTTGCAATCCTGGTGTCCGAAGTGGCGGACACCCGCGGGTGGTACGGCTTGCCGGCCCGGCTGGAACTCTGGCGGGTCCCGGTGCCCCCGGGTGCGCGCACGCTCACGGTGAGTGCGGGCGGCGCCTCGCAGGTCATCGACCTCGGCACACTCCGATTTGCCGCCGGTCCGCGAATCCGCCTGGTGCGCTTCTAGCGCGGCGCACGCTCAGTTCTCTACTGCGGCGTGCGGCAATTCCGCGGGCACGGGGGGCGCCATGCCGAGCCTGCAGGGCAGCGACAGCTCGACCCGGGTGCCGGTGGCCGTAGGCACCGCACGCACCGACCCACCGTAGTGGTCGACAAAGCGCTTGGTCATGGCCAGGCCCAGCCCAAAGCCCTTGGGCCGCGTGGTGTAGAGCGGTTCGAACACACGCTCGGCCTCGCTCTCGTTCAACCCCACGCCGTTGTCGTCAACCGCGATGAGCACGCGCCCACCGCGGGACCAGCTGCGAAAGACCACTTCGCCAAGGTGCGTCGAGTCGCTCCGAATGCGCTCCAGCACCGCCAACAGCGCGTTGTCGTAGACGTGCATCAAGGCGCTGTTCAAGCGGGCCGCATCGACCTGCACCTGGTTGTCCACGTCGCTCACCACCCGCACGCTGATGTCGGCGTGCGGTGTCAGGGTCCGCGCCAGGCGGTGCAAGGCGTCCGCCACATCGATCACCTCATCACGGTGCTGGTACGCGTCGCTGAATTGCAGCAAATCTCCGAGGTGGTACTCGATCCGACCGATGTCGCGTTCAAGCCGACGTGTGGCCCGCTGCATCGGCAGCGATGAACTGCCGACCTCGAGCTGAATGTGGGTCAACGTCGTCTGCATGCTCGCCATGGGGTTGCGCACTTCATGGCAGACCTTCTCGACGATGTGCCGCAAGGTGGACTTGCGCTCGGCGCGCCGCACTTTCTCGGCGGTGTTGTGCAGCAGATCAGTGTATTGCTGGCGCAGTCGCAACACCTCCCAAGCCGAGTCGACGTCTTCGGTGTTGACGTCGACAGCCGCCGTCTGTGCTCGCGGCGCACGCGCCTGCACGCGCTCGAGCAGCGCGCGGCCCGACTCGAACACCCGGGGCATCAACGCCAGTCGCGCATACGCCGCCACCGGTTCAACCACCGGGTCGTTCGAGGCCACGGGCTGACCCAGGACGCGTTGCAGCGGGCCGAACAGACCGAGCCAGAGCAGCGCGACGGCCCCGCCAAAGGTGGCTGCAACCACCGGCCAGAGGATGTCCCAGGGCGCGCTGTCAGGCATGCGCGTTTCGAGTGAGGCCGCCGAGCCGGGCAGCGTGCGCGCGAGGGTCTGGTCACTGGCCATCGCCTTGATCGTCTCGGCGCCGAGCGACAAGACGTCCCAGCGCTTCTCGCCGATGCGGTAGGTCAGCCACTCGAGTCCCGCGCCAGAAGCGAAACCGTTGAGGGTGGACTGGATACGTTCGGAGCTGGCGCGCCGGGCAACGAGCTTGTTGAGATCAACGAGCAGGGTGTCGAGCGAGGTCTGCAACGCCACACTGCTGCGGGCCGCGCGCCACTGCGTTTCGGCGAGCCCCACCGCCAGCCCGAGCACAGCCGAGACCAGCACAATGCACAAAAGCACTTGCCTTGACCCCGTGCGGGCCATTCCTCTGCGGCGGTCGGTCACGCTCTGCCTCAACTGAAAGCCATCAATCCGTCACGGATGCGCGCCCGGGTCGAGGCCCTGTCGGCGCGTTCGCGGCGCGTGGTAAGAAAATACAACTGAAATTCAAACGTTGCAACTTGCAACTGATTCTCGTTCCTATCTGTATTTTGTAGCTCTATTCACGCCACTTTGCCGTGATTAAATTGAGCCAATTTGGTTAGAAAAACCAAACACGGTCTGGCCACGGCGCCGGTCGACGCGCCACCGGGTCGCGCAACGCTGTTCACCGCCGACGGCGTTCTCGCTTCAGGGAAAAGCGGTGCGAGCTGAAAAACCAGCCCTGTTCCGCGGCCTGCAGCACCAGACAACTCGGGCCGCCGAAGGTGCGATCCCGCCCGGCCGCACCGGGGTTGACCACGGCCGGCGGCTGGCTGTGGTCCAACACCAGCTTGTGGCTGTGACCGTAGGCGATGGCCCGCGCTGCAGGGAAGCGCTTCCTCAGCAACTCGTGGCGGCGCCGCGCCGGGTTCTGCCGGTGGCCGTGCACCACAGCCAGCACACCGCCCGGCAGGGTCAGTTCAGCGTGTTCGGGCAGGCTGTCGAACAAGCGGCTGTCCTCGGCGCTGACGCGCGAGGGCGCCTCGTTGTTGCCGAACACGCTGACAATGCGGTGCCGTGGCTGCAATTTACCGAGCACGTGTGCATCGCCGATATCGCCGCAATGCACCACCCAGTCCATGCGTTCCGACAACCGCGCGATGTTGTCGTGCACATGCCCGTGCGTGTCCGACAAGATCAAAACGCTCACTCGCGATGTCATCTTCACCCGTCCCGGTGCGTCGACAGCGCGGTCAGCCGCGCCCGACGCAGATCTGGTGGCAAGGCCGCCAACTTGGCAGCCGCAGCAAAAAACGCCTGGAAATCCCGATCCGACTGATCGAACAACGCTTCGAAGGCACCCACCCACTGAGTGTAGGTGCCGACGCCCGCGAGGCGGGCATTGTTGAGCGGCTTGGAGAACCAGTGGTCGTAGCCGGGATAGCCCCCCCACCGCGCCTTGAGTTCGGCGTAGTCCGACCGCAGCTGCGCAAACGCCGCCGCCTTGCCCTCGGCGAGTGCCGCGTCGTCCCCGCCCCCGCGGTAGAGTGCAGCGAGATCGGCACGCGCCACCGCGAGCAGCGCAATGAAGTCGGCGCGCCGATCGCGGCGTGCGAGCCAGGGCTCGAGCAGTTCCGGTCGTGACACCTGCTGCAACCAGGCCTCCACGCCAGCCAGTTCCACGAAACTCGCGAACGACTCATTGAAGCTGCTGTCGTCACCGACGTAGAGCTGCTGGTGCGCCAGCTCGTGAAACAACACACCCGCCAGGGCGGTGTCGTCACCCCGAAACATGGTGCTGACCAGCGGGTCCTTGAACCACCCGAGGCTGGAGTAGGCTGTCGCACCGGTGACCGTGGTGTCGAGGCCCTGCGCGGCGAGGCGGTCGGCGTAGCGCAGCGCGTCGTCGCGGGCAAAGTAGCCGCGGTAGCTCAGGCAACCGGCCACCGGGAAGCACCAGCGCTCCGGCTCGACCGAGAACCGGTGCGTTGCCACGACGTTCCAGGTGACCGCCGGGCGGCCGAGGTCGACCCAGGTGTTGTAGCTGCCGTTGTCAGGCAGGCCGAGCGTCTCGATGGCGAAGCGGCGGGCGTCCTGCGCGCTCGCCAGCTTGGCCCGCAGCGCCGGCGCGAGTGCGGGGTCGGCCATGGCCTCCTCAACGGGCACGCGCGCGCGCATCAGCGCCATGTGGCCGCCGACCGCCTGCGCGTAATATCCGACCGTGCTGCACCCCGCCAAAGCGCTGCACACGGCGCACAGCGCCAGCGCTCTGGACAGCGTCATTCCGTGCACGTCACACTCATCCCATGGAGACCTTTCTGGTGGGCGGCGCCGTCCGAGACGCCGCGCTGAACTTGCCTGTAGCAGACCGGGACTGGGTGGTGGTCGGCGCCACCCCAACCGACATGCAGGCTGCCGGATTTCGGCAAGTCGGCAAGGATTTCCCCGTTTTCCTGCACCCGGAGACCCACGAAGAGCACGCGCTCGCCCGCACTGAACGCAAGACGCGCGCGGGGCACCACGGTTTCGACGTGGACGCCGGCCCTCACGTCACTCTAGAACAAGACCTGTGTCGGCGCGACCTGACCATCAACGCCATGGCGCAATCGGACGCGGGCGACATCATTGACCCCTGGGGGGGGTTGCAGGACCTCGAAAACCGCCGATTGCGGCACGTCTCCGACGCCTTCAGCGAGGACCCGTTGCGCGTGTTGCGCACGGCGCGCTTCGCCGCCCGCTTTGCCCCGCTCGGTTTCACGGTGGCGGCCGATACCCTCGCGCTCATGCAGCAGATGGTCGACAGCGGCGAACTCGGCACGCTCCCGGCAGAACGCATTCAACAGGAGTTGCAGCGCGCACTCGCCACCGACGCACCACGCCGCTTTTTCGAGGTACTGCGCGACTGCGAGGCCCTGCAGGCAATCTGGCCCGAATTGAACGACCTGTTCGGCGTGCCTCAACCCGAGGCGCACCACCCCGAGGTGGACAGTGGCGAGCACACCCTGCTGGCCCTGGATCAGGCCGTGGCGCTCGGTGCGGACACCGCAACCCGCTTCGCCGTGCTCTGCCATGACCTCGGCAAGGGCGCCACTGACCCGAGTGCGTGGCCCCGCCACATCGACCATGAAAACCGCGGTGTCCCGCTCGTCAACGCGTGCTGCAAGCGGCTCAAGGCGCCCACGGCATGGCGAGAACTGGCGGTGATGAGCACACGCTGGCACCTGCACAGCCACCGCGCGGACCGTCTGCGCCCCGGCACGCTCGTCGACACCCTGACGGCACTGGACGCCTTGCGCAGACCGGCGCGCTTCGAGCAGTTCCTCACGGTGTGCGAGGCGGACGCTCGCGGCCGCGCAGGCCGGGCCTCAGCGCCCTACCCGCAGGCCGACACCTTGCGCCGGGCAGCGGCGGCGATGGCCGGCGTGGACGCCGCTGCGGCGGTCGCTGGCGTCCCGACCGAGCGGCGTCAGGCCGCGGTGCGCGCTGCCCGCATTCGGGCGGTACGCGCCGCGTCGGATCAGCTGTAGGCGAAGATCAGGGCGGTCAGCGAGAGGCAGATGATGCCGTGAATCAGCGAGGACACCGCGACCGGGTGGTAGAGCCCGAGACGCTGCCACGCCACGTAAACCAGACAGAGCCCGACGAACGCCAGAATGCCCGGCGCAACAATGCCGGCCACGTTTCGTGACTCGGCTTGCCAGTAGAGCAGGTCGTCTCCGCTCACCACGAGCCCCAGCAGCGCGTAGATGAAGTAAAAACAGGTAAAGACGACGGGCCACAGCAGCATAAAGAACTGCAACACCGGAGCCATTTTCGGCCGGCTGACGTCGGTTTCAGTCACAAGCGCCCCCCAGAGGCAGTTGGAACGGTGTCACGGGCGCCGTCCGCCGGGCGGTGACACCGGTGCGCAAGCTGGTACAGTGTACCGCTTGCGAAGACGAGGCTCGACGTACCCGTCCATGTACGACGCCACAGACAACCCCACGGGCCAGCGGCTGCGGGACGCACGCGTCCTGATCTACAGCCACGACTCCTACGGCCTGGGGCACCTTCGCCGCTGCCGCGTCATCGCGCACCAACTGGTGCGCAGTTTCAAGGGCCTGTCGGTGTTGATCATCACCGGCTCGCCGATCATCGGCCGATTCGATTTCGCGGCTCGCGTGGATTTCATCCGCATCCCCGGCGTGATCAAGCTGTACAACGGCGACTACACCTCGCTCGCGATGCACATAGACATCCAACAGACGCTAAAGATCCGCGAGTCGATCATCTACCACACCGCCGAGACCTTCCAGCCCGACCTGTTCATCGTCGACAAGGAACCGCTGGGGCTGCAGGGTGAGGTCTTGCGAACCTTGCAGGCGCTGCGCGAAACGCCCTGCAAGACCGTGCTGGGCCTGCGCGAGGTGCTGGACGAGACCGAGAAGCTCAGCGCCGAGTGGAACAAGAAACACGTCTACGACCACATCGACCTGTACGACAACATCTGGATCTACGGCCCCACCGAGATGGGCAATCCGATGGCCGGCTTACCGGTGCCCGAGGCGGTCATGCGGCGTGCGCGGCACACCGGGTACCTGCGGCGCGCCGTGAGCCCCAAGTCCCGCCTCGCGTCGACACCCTTCGAACGCTACATCCTGGTCACACCCGGTGGCGGCGGCGACGGAGAAGACATGTGCCGCGCCGTGATAGACGCCTACGTCAACGCTGGCGACAGCCTCGCCCTGCCCGCCGTGGTCGTGCTCGGACCGTTCATGCCGCAGAAGATCCGACGGGCCCTGCAACGGATCGCGCGCGGGCACCCCAGACTCCACGTGCTGTCCTTTGACAACAACCTCGAAGGCCTGATGGCGAACAGCCACGCGGTGGTTGCGATGGGCGGGTACAACACCTACTGTGAAATCCTCTCGCTCGACAAGCCTGCCCTGATCGTGCCGCGCAAGGTGCCGCGACTGGAGCAGTTCATCCGGGCGAGCCGCTCCGCCGACCTCGGATTCACGCAGATGCTCGAACCGGAGCTGTTGCGTGACCGCGACGCCGTGGTGAGGGCGCTGCAACACCTGCACACCCAGGCCTCGCCGAGCAAGACCGGCATGCCACGCGGCTACCTGAGCGGGCTGAACTGGATCTCGCGCGAAACGGGCAGGCTGCTCAAGGGCACACGCAGCGGCGCACCTGCGTGAGCAAACGCGTCCTGATCCACAGCCAGAGCCTGCTCGGTGTCGGCCACGAACGACGCACCCAACTGATCGCCAACGCCCTGCACGCCCGTGGCTTCGACACCCACATCGCACTCGGTGGGCCGAGCGCTCTGGGCCTCTCGACACACGCCCGCACGCACCACCTGCCCAGTCTGCGCGCCGCCGACGCGGATTTCAGCGGCCTGGTCGACGACACCGGGGCGCCGGTGGGCGACGCCTACCGGGCGCGGCGTCAGCAGGCCCTGGCCGCGTTGTTCGACCGACTCGAACCCGACGCGCTGGTGCTGGAGCTCTTCCCCTTCGGCCGTCGCATGTTGCGGTTCGAACTGCTGCCGTTGCTCGAGCAGGCCGCGTCGACCGGTTGCACCGTGGTCTGTTCGCTGCGCGATATCCTGGTCGCGAAGGCCGGCACACGTGCCGCGGAGAAACGGCAGTGGGCGGTCGACTTGGCCAACCGCCTTTTTGACGCCGTGTTGGTGCACGGCGACCCGGAGTTCGTGCCCCTCGACGCGAGTTTCCGGGAGGCGGCTCAACTTGCATCGTTGCACTACACCGGACTCGTGGCGCCGTCGCCACTGGCGGCACACGCGGAGCGGCGCGGTGTGCTGGTGTCCGTCGGTGGCGGTGCCGTCGGCGCACCGCTGCTCGAGACCGCTCTGGCAGCCGCACTGGCTGCGGCAAACGCCACGCACCCCTGGACACTCGTCGCCGGCCCGCACTGCCCAGACGTGGCCTTCGCACGGCTTGCTGCGGTGAACCACCCGCACATCGCCGTGCTGCGCAGCCACCCCAACCTGGTCGAGCTCATGGCCTCGCACGCGGCGTCGGTTTCCCAAGCCGGGTACAACACCGTGTGCGACCTCCTGGTAACGCGCACCCCGTCTGTGCTGGTGCCCTTCTCTACCGAAACGGAGACCGAACAGCAGCTGCGCGCGGACCGACTCGCGACGCACGATGCATTTGCAAGCCTGGTAGCCGACGACATCACACCGGCGCGTTTGCAAAACGCCGTGTCCAAGGTGATGCAGGTGCGTCACTGGCCTGCAATCAACCTCGAAGGCGCTTCGGCCACCGCCGATCACCTGTGCCGTCTGCTCGGAGACTGAGATGACGCCATTCAGTGCCTTGCGCAACGCCGTCGCGCACACCTCGGGAGACGTGCAGTTCTGGTGGCGTGATGACGATGCGCACAGGGCGGATCCCAAGCTCGACACGCTGCTCCGACTCTCACAGGCACACGGAGTGCCCGTGTCCCTCGCGGTGGTGCCAAGCTGGGTCCAGGACGGCTTCGCAGACGTTCTCGCACCACACCGCGCACGCGTGACCTGCCTGCAGCACGGCCACGCCCACGCCAACCACGCCGTTGCGCCAGCACGCAAATGCGAGTTCCCCGAAACGCGGTGCCAGGCCGAGGTACGCTCTGAGCTTCAGAATGGCGTGCGCCTGCTCAAACAGCATGTCGGCACGCTATACCAGCCGGTGTTCGTGCCCCCCTGGAACCGCATGGCACCCGTGCACTACAAGGCCATGCATTCCGCAGGGATCACCGGCTTCTCCGCACGATTCAACAACGAGCCTGCACCTGGCTTGCATAATATGCCGGTGGATGTCGACATCATCGATTGGCAAGCACGGTGTTTCCGCGGAACCGACGCCTGCGTGGACACGCTGATCGCCGCCCTGGCCGCGCAGCCGAACCGCCCGATCGGCATCATGAGCCACCACCTCGATCACGACGATGCCTGCTGGGCCTTCCTCGACGAACTGTTCTTCGAGATCGGCGCCATGACCGGCGCGCGGGTTGTCTGCACACGGGAGCGGTTGGGCGTCTGAACGTCACCGCTTGGCTGGCATGACCCGACCTGACGGGTGCGGTACACTGGATTGCGCACTCACCGAGACACCCCGCCGACGGTGTACCGACCAGAATCCGATCCGGGCCACGCAAGCCCCCCCTCCGACGCGACACCCAGTGCGCCCGAACGGCGCTGGCGAGCCCACCTCGACATGCACTTCCGCACGCAGGGTCCGCAAACCGTGCTGCGACACCGTCACACCGGCCCCCTTCGCATCCAACGCCCGTTGTACCCCGAGGGCGGACGGTGCCAGGTGCACCTGCTGCACCCGCCTGCCGGTGTCGTGGGCGGAGACACCCTTGACATACGCCTGCGGCTCGACGCCGACGCCCAGGCTCAGGTGCTGACACCCGGCGCGAGCCTGATGTACCGCAGCGCTGGACCGACAGCAAACCTCACGCTCGAATGCGATTTGGACAACGGCGCCAGCCTCGAGTATCTGCCCCACGAAACGATCCATTTCAACGGCGCGCGCACACACGCCCGCACCCGCATACGCGTGGCGCCGCGCGCCCGTGTGATCTGGCGTGAAACCCACTGTTTCGGCAGACCTGAAGCCGGTGAAGTCTTCGACCAAGGCGAGATGCGTTGGCGCACCGACATCCTGCGCGAGGACGCACCATTGTGGACCGAAACCACCCGCATCGGCGCACCAAATTGGGTCAACGACGCGGCAGGCATGCGCTCACATGCCTACACTGGCACCCTGTTGGCCACACCGGTAGACCCGGCTGTGTGTGAAAGCTTGCGCGCAGCCCTGACTAACTCGCACACTGTCCTCACCTGCGTAGACGATCTGCTGATCGCACGCTACCTCGGCGACGATGGCCGGGCCTGGCGCCACACCACGGAAGCCCTGTGGCGTGCGCTGCGCCCGACCGTGCTGGGTGAACACGGCACGCCGCCGCGCATCTGGTCCACTTGAGAACCCGACCATGGAACTGACCCCACGCGAAAAAGACAAGCTGCTGCTGTTCAGCGCAGCGCTGCTGGCGGAGCGCAGGCTCGCACGCGGCTGCAAACTGAACTACCCCGAGGCCGTGGCCTACCTGAGCCTGGCCATCCTCGAAGGCGCCCGAGACGGCGAGAGCGTCGCCGAGCTCATGGCGCGTGGACAGACCTTGTTGACACCGGATCAGCTCATGGACGGCGTCGTCGCCCTGCTCGATGAAGTGCAGGTCGAGGCGACGTTCCCCGACGGCACCAAACTCGTCACCGTGCACCAGCCGGTCGGGCCTCCCCCGGTGGACGAGCACGCGCCCGGTGCGCTCGATTGCGCCGAGGGCACGATCACCCTGAACGCAGACCGAGAGACCCGCACGCTGACGGTGGCGAATACCGGCGATCGCCCCATCCAGGTCGGGTCGCACTACCACTTTTTCGAAACCAACCCCGCGCTGTCTTTTGATCGCGACGCCGCGCGCGGTTGGCGTCTGAACATCGCCGCCGGCACGGCGGTGCGTTTCGAGCCGGGGCAGTCGCGCGACGTCGAGCTCGTGCCCTACGGTGGTGCACGGCGGGTGTACGGCTTCCGCGGTGAGATACAAGGCCCTCTGGACACGGCGGAGACAGACTGATGGTGGAACTCGACCGACGCGCGTACGCGCAACTCTACGGGCCCACGGTGGGCGACCGTGTACGCCTGGGCGACACGGCACTCTGGATTTCCCCGGACGTTGATCACACCGTCTTCGGCGACGAGATCAGCTTCGGTGGCGGCAAGGTGATCCGCGACGGCATGGGTCAGTGCCAGGGTGGCCCGGATGTGGTCGACACTGTCATCACCAACGCGCTCATCCTCGACCACACGGGCGTGATCAAGGCCGATGTCGGGCTCAAGGACGGTCGCATCCACGCCATCGGCAAGGGCGGCAACCCCGACACCCAGAATGGCGTGACCATCCCTGTCGGCCCCGGCACCGAAGTCATCGCCGGCGAGGGCATGATCCTCACCGCCGGCGGGGTCGATGCACACATCCACATGATCTGCCCCCAGCAGATCGACGAAGCCCTGTGTTCCGGTGTGACGACAATGCTCGGCGGTGGCACCGGCCCTGCGACCGGGACCAACGCCACCACCGCTACCCCGGGTGCCTTCCATCTTGCGAGCATGTTGCGCGCAGCCGACGCGTTTCCGATGAACATCGGCCTGTTGGGCAAGGGCAACGCGAGCCAACCTGCAGCCCTGGAGGACCAGATCCGAGCCGGTGCCATGGGCCTGAAGCTGCACGAGGACTGGGGCACCACGCCGGCCGCAATCGACTGCTGCCTGTCGGTGGCCGACCGCTTCGACATCCAGGTCGCGATCCACACCGACACCCTGAACGAATCGGGTTTCGTCGAGGACACGCTCGCGGCGATGAAAGGCCGCACGATCCACACCTACCACACCGAAGGTGCCGGCGGTGGCCACGCGCCGGACATCATTCGGGCCTGTGGCCAGCCAAACGTGCTGCCTTCGTCAACCAACCCGACACGTCCCTACACCATCAACACGGTCGACGAACACCTCGACATGCTGATGGTGTGCCACCACCTCAAGGCGTCGATACCCGAAGACATCGCCTTTGCGGAGTCGCGTATTCGCCGCGAGACCATTGCGGCCGAGGACATCCTTCAGGACCTCGGCGCCTTCTCGATGATTGCCTCGGACTCGCAGGCGATGGGCCGGGTCGGTGAGGTCATCAGCCGCACCTGGCAAACCGCGCACAAGATGCGCGAACAGCGCGGCACGCTCGAGGGTGACGCCGCGCACACCGACAACCTGCGCGCGCGGCGCTACATTGCAAAGTACACCATCAACCCCGCCCTCACCCACGGCATCGCCGATGAAGTCGGGTCGGTGGAGGTCGGCAAACTCGCCGATCTGGTGCTCTGGAAGCCGGCCTTTTTCGGCACCAAGCCCAGCCTCGTGCTCAAGGGTGGCGCCATTGCCACCGCACCGATGGGCGACCCGAACGCCTCGATACCGACGCCCCAGCCGGTCCACTACCGGCCGATGTTTGCCGCATTCGGTGGAAACGCAGGCCTGTCACTGAGTTTCGTGAGCCAGGCGGCCGTGTCCGACGGGATTGGCGAGCGTCTCGATCTGAAGGCCAGCTTGCACGCGGTGTCCCAGTGTCGCACGGTGACCAAGGCCGACATGGTGCTGAACGACTACCAGCCGGACATCAGTGTCGACCCACAGACCTACGCCGTGCACGCCGACGGTGTGCACCTGACCTGTGAACCGGCCACCGAGCTGCCCCTGGCGCAGAAGTACTATCTGTTCTGAGCCAAGCCCACGCGATGATCACCCTGACCCACGTGCACCCCGAGCCGACCGACCGCGCGGCACTGCCGACCCTCACGCTCGACAGCCAGCAACGCACCCACTCGCGGCTGCGCGCAACGCTCGACACCGGCGAAGACGTCGGCGTGAACCTGCCGCGCGGCAGCAGCCTGCAACCGCAGGACGTGCTGGTGAGCGACGACGGGGTCTGCGTGCGTGTGGTCGCGGCCAGCGAGCCGGTCTCGGTGTGCGAGTGCAGCGACCCGCTGCTGTTTGCTCGGGCCTGCTACCACCTCGGCAACCGGCATGTGCCGTTGCAGATCCGCTCCGGCTGTCTGGTGTACAGCCGCGACCACGTCCTCGACGGGATGTTGGACGGACTCGGTCTGCAGGTGACTCACACCGACGCCCCCTTCGAGCCCGAAGCCGGGGCCTACGGCGGTGGACACCACCACGGCGGCCACACCCATGCACACAACTGAGACCACCGTCTGGCTCGGGCCACTGCTGCAGTTCTCAAGCGCCAACCTGCCGGTCGGTGCCTTCAGCTACTCGCAGGGCCTGGAGTGGGCGATCGAAACCGGGTGGGTGCACGACACTGCCAGCCTGCACGCCTGGTGTGCCGACTGGATCGCCGGACCGCTCGCGCGTCAGGACCTGCCGCTGCTGCACCGCTTGCACACCGCACTGGAGGCGGACGACGTCGACGGCGCGCGCCGCTGGGCGCAGTGGACACTGGCCTGTCGAGAGACGCGCGAGTTGCGCGACGAGGAGCGCACCCGCGCCCGCGCCGTGCTCAGCCTGCTCGATCGCCTGTTTCCCGACGACCCACAGATCCACCGGGACGCGCTGCTCTGCACCCCGCTCGCCGGCCTCGCCCGCGCCGCCGTGCTGCTCGGCATGCCGTCCGAAGGCACACGAACCGCCCACGCCTGGGGGTGGCTCGAGAACACCGTGCTCGTCGGCGTGAAGCACATCCCGCTCGGGCAAAGTGACGGGCAGTGCCTGCTGATGCAACTCTGGCCTGACCTCCACGCGGCGATCTCCGCCGCGCACACGGTCGACGACGACGACATCGGGTGTTCGTTGCCCGCGGCCAGTTTTGCGAGCGCCGCACACGAAACCCAGTATTCCCGCCTCTATCGCTCCTGAGTCACACACCATGAACACAACCAGCTCTCCTCTGCGCGTCGGTATCGGTGGCCCGGTCGGGTCCGGCAAGACTGCGCTGCTCGAGGTGCTCTGCAAATCGATGCGCGACCGCTACGACATCGCCGTGGTCACCAACGACATCTACACGCGCGAGGACCAGCGCATCCTGACCGAGGCTGGCGCACTGCCGCCGGAGCGCATCGTGGGGGTGGAAACCGGCGGTTGTCCGCACACCGCCATCCGCGAGGACGCGTCGATGAACCTCGCGGCCATCGACGACCTGCAGGCCGCGTTTCCGAACCTCGACGTGGTCTTCGTCGAGAGCGGTGGAGACAACCTCTCGGCGACCTTCAGCCCGGAGCTCGCCGACCTGACCGTCTATGTCATTGACGTGGCAGAGGGCGAGAAGATTCCACGCAAGGGCGGGCCCGGCATCACCAAGAGCGATCTGCTGGTGATCAACAAGATCGACCTGGCGCCGCACGTGGGTGCCTCGCTCGAGGTCATGGAGAGCGACACGAACCGCATGCGGGGCGAACGCCCGTGGACCTTCGCCAACATGAAAACCGGCGAAGGGCTCGGCGCAATCGAGAAATTCATCGCGCACGCCGGCTTGTTGCAACCCGCCTGAGCCGGCGTGTCCGATCGGACGGGCAGTTCGCACGGCACCCGACCCCGGCACGCCGGTACGGTACGAAGCAGAGCGGGTGCTGCGCGTGCCGACGCCGATGCAGTCGAAAGCCAACCCACAGGGCCGCTCAGACAGTCAGGTGCTTGCTGACCAGTGCATCGTCAAGGATGTCGAGCGTCCCGGCCGCGACGGCTTCACCGCGGTCGAGGATGCACACCGTGTCGGCCGTCTTGCGGATGAACGGGAGTTTCTGCTCGACCAACAGGACGGTCAGGCCCTGCTCGGCGATCAGCGTGCGAATCAGGCTGCTGATGTCGGCGACTAGGTTCGGCTGGATGCCCTCGGTCGGCTCGTCGAGGATCAGCAACGCCGGGTCGATCATGAGCGCACGCGCAATCGCCAGCTGCTGTTGCTGGCCGCCCGAGAGGTCGCCGCCACGCCGGCGGCGCATGTCCTTGAGCACCGGAAACAAGGCGTGGATGTGCGCCGGTATGCCGCGACCCCGGCTCGCGCGGCTTCGGTTGCCGAACAACCCGGTCAGGATGTTCTCTTCCACCGTGAGGGTCGGGAACACCTGACGCCCCTGGGGCACGTAGCCGATGCCCTGGGCAGCACGCCGCTCGGTGCGCATCCTGGTGATGTCCATGTCACGAAAGCGGATCGCACCTTTGCTCGCAGCCTCCAGCCCCATGATGCACCGCACGAGCGTGGTCTTGCCCACCCCGTTCCGGCCCATCACGCAGGCGCACGCACCCTCCGGAACGTCGAGGTCGATCGATTTCAAAGTCAGGCTTTCGCCGTAGTGCTGTTCGAGTTGTTGTATGCGCAGCACGGCTATTCCCCGAGATACACGGCGCGGACCTCTGCGTTGTCCTGGATACGGTCGAGGTCACCCTCGGCCAGCACCGAGCCCTGGTGCAACACGGTCACCGGGCTGTCCAGCGAGCGCACGAAATCCATGTCGTGTTCGACCACCACCACGCTGTGCTCACCGGCGAGTGAGCGCAGCAACTCCCCGGTCTGGGCCATCTCCTGGTGGGTCATGCCCGTGACCGGCTCATCGACGAGCAGCAAGCGCGGTTGCTGCATGAGCAACATGCCGATTTCCAGCCACTGTTTCTGCCCGTGCGACAAGGTGCCGGCTTGCGCGTCGCGCAGCGCCGTCAGGCCGATGCGCTCGAGCACACCGCCGGCCTGGTCCCGTTGCTCGGCGCTGAGCATCGCACGCAGCACGGCCAGCACGTTGCGCGGGCCGGCCATCGCCAACTCGAGGTTCTGCCAGACACTCAGCTCGTCGAACACCGTGGGTTGCTGGAACTTGCGCCCGATGCCGAGGTTGGCAATCGCCGCCTCATCGAGCTGCAGCAGGTCGATGGTCTGGCCAAACCAGGCCTCCCCTGTGTCCGGGCGCGTCTTGCCGGTGATGATGTCCATCAAGGTGGTTTTGCCGGCCCCGTTGGGCCCGATCACGCAGCGCAGCTCGCCGTCGTTGATGTACAAGCTCAGGTCGTCGATGGCCTTGAAGCCATCGAAACTCACCGACACGCCCTCGAGGTACAACACCGTGCCGTGCGAGGTGTCGAGTTGCGGCACGCCCCGGTTGCGGGTGATGGCCCGCCGGTTGATCGGGCTCATGGCTGCACCCGCTTCGAACTGAACAGCATCGCGATACCACGAGGCAGGTACAGTGTGGTCAACACGAACAGCCCACCGAGCAGGAAGAGCCAGCCCTCCGGCACCCAGCCGGTGAACTGGGTCTTGGCGTAGTTGACAACGACCGCACCGACCACGGCACCCCAGAGCGTGCCCCGCCCACCCAGGGCGACCCAGATCACGATCTCGATCGAATTCAGCGGCGAAAACTCGCCCGGATTGATGATCCCGACCTGCGGTACGTACAGCGCACCGGCGACGCCGGCGATGCACGCCGACAACACAAAAACCGACAATTTCACGCGGTCGGTGCGGTAGCCGAGAAACCGCACGCGGCTCTCGGCATCCCGCACCGCGGTGCAGACGAGGCCGAGCCGTGTCGCGAACACCGCGCGGCACAGCACGTAGCTGACCACCAGCGCGACGGCACTGGCGGAGAAGAGCGCCGCGCGGGTGCTGTCCTCGCGCAGGTCGAAGCCGACGATGTCGAAGAAGCCGGTCAGGCCGTTGTTGCCACCGAAGCCGAGTTCGTTGCGGAAGAAGGCCAGCATCACGGCGTAGGTCATCGCCTGGGTGATGATCGAAAGGTACACACCGGTCACACGACTGCGAAACGCGAGGGCACCGAACACAAAGGCGAGCAGGCCCGGCACGATCAGGATCATCGGGAGCGCGAACCACGCATGGTCGAAGCCGTACCAGTACCAGGGCAGTGCGTCCCAGTTCAGGAAGACCATGAAGTCCGGCAGGATGGGGTCACCGTAGACGCCACGATCACCGACCTGACGCATCAGGTACATGCCCATCACGTAGCCGCCGAGGCCGAAGAAGACCCCGTGGCCGAGGCTCAGAATGCCAAGCTTGCCCCAGACGATGTCAAGGCTCAGCGCAAGCAGCCCGAAGCACAGGTATTTACCCCACAGGGACACCGAATACGCGCCGAGGTGCAAGGGGTGCGTGTCTGGCAACGCCAGCGACGCAATCGGCACCCAGACTGCGGCAAGCAACAGCACGGCGAGCAACACGCAACCGGCGCGGTCCTGCCCCATGGCACGCATGGCAAGGCCCATGACTCAGTCTCCCGCGCTGCGGCCGGTGGGCGGAAAGAGCCCCCGTGGCCGACGTTGAATGAAGACAATCACAGCGACCAGCAGCAGCACTTTTGCCAGGACGGCGCCGGACCAGGGTTCGATCAACTTGGTCGTGACACCGATGCTGAGCCCACCTATCAGCGCGCCCCAGAGGTTGCCCACGCCGCCGAACACCACCACGAGAAAGGAATCGACAATCCAGGCCTGGCCGAGGTTCGGTCCGACATTGCCGACTTGACTGAGCGCGACACCGGCGATGCCTGCGAGCCCGGCACCCAGGCCGAAGGTCAGCGTGTCGATGTGCCGCGAACGGATGCCGACACAGCGCGCCATCGCCCGGTTCTGCGTCACTGCCCGCAGTTGCAATCCGAACTGTGTGCGGTGCATGACCCACCAGAGCACCGCAAACACCGCGAGGCAGAGGCCGAAGATGACCACCCGGTTGGCAGTCACGGACAACAGCGGGTTGAATTCGATCGACCCACTCATCCAGGACGGGTTGCTGACCGCGACGTTGCGCGCCGAGATCACGGTGCGCACCGTCTGCTGCAGGATAAGACTGAAGCCGAAGGTCAGAAGCAGAGTCTCGAGCGGGCGACCGTAGAGCTTGCTGATGGCAAACCGCTCCATCGCCATGCCGACCGCCGCCGACACGAGGAAACCCGCTGGCAGCGCCAGCACCAACGCCAGACCGGGTTGCGTCGGCAGCAGTTGTTGCATGCCCCAGGTGGTGTAGGCCCCGAGCATGATCAGCTCACCGTGCGCCATGTTGATCACGCCCATCACGCCAAACGTGATTGCAAGACCAATCGCCGCAAGCACGAGTATGGAGCCGAGACTGAGCCCGAAAATCACCTGTTCGATGATTCCGAAACGCGTCTTGCGGGCCTCGATACGCAGGATCGCCGCGCCCAACGCGTCGCGCAGTTCGGCGTCGTCGGTTTGCACCAGTCGCGCGCCGAGGGTGGTCAGGGCAGCGGGTTCGTAAGCCTGACTCAGGGCGGCGATGCCGTCCATCAGGGGCCCGCGGTCGGTGTCACCGTCGGCAACGACGGTCAACGCACGCAACAACCGCAGCGCGGCCGCCACACCGCTGTCCGACTCTGCTGCGAGCAAGCTGTCAATGCGGTCGACCGGCACGCCGAGCGTGGCGAACTGGGCGCGTACCGCAGACAGGCGTTTGTCGCGGTCGGCCGCGACCAGGTCGAGCGTTGCGAGCGCGGATCTGACCGCACCCCGCAAGGTGTTGTTGATCGCGACCTTCTTGGCGTCGCGGCGCCCCACCGTGGCGAGTTCGGCGCCGTCAGCCAGTGCATAGAGTACAAAACGGCGACCGTCTTTCTCGGCCCGTACCACGCGCTTCTCGGGTTTCCAGAGGTAGAGGTCCCCTTCGAGCAGCATCCGCAGCAGGTCCTCGCTCAGTGCATCACCGCTGCCGGCGATGCGGTCGATGGCATCCTGCCGCAGGGCCTTGTCACGTGTGGTGAGATCGAACAACGCCGACTCGAGCTCCGGGGACAAGGTCGCCGCCACAGCTCGACCGGGCACCAGGCCCAGGACCACCGTGCAGAAAAGCACACACGCGAGCAAAAAAGCGGGCGGCCGAGTGCCGCCCTGAATCACCAACATGAGGAAGACCAACTGGGTTCAGTGAATGCGCACGCAGCGCTCAGCTGCCACCGCCGCAACGGCCGCTGATGACATTGAAGTTGCCGCAGGTCATCGGCGCGCGCCAATCGGCAATCAGGTCCTTGGAACCGGGCAGAAAATCCGACCACGCGTCCCCTGCGACCAGTCCGGGCGTTTCCCAGACGATGTCGAACTGACCGTCATCCTGCACCTCGCCGATCAGCACGGGCTTGGTGATGTGGTGGTTCGGCATCATGGTGGAGAAACCGCCGGAGAGGTTCGGCACGGACACACCCAGGATCGAGTTGACCACGGCATCGGTGTCGGTGGTGCCGGCCGCTTCAACCGCTTTGACCCACATGTTGAAGCCGATGTAGTGGGCTTCCATCGGGTCGTTGGTCACGCGGTCCTCGTCACCGATGAAGTCGAGCCAGCTGTCGATGAACGCCTCGTTCTCCTCACTGTCGACACTCATGAAGTAGTTCCAGGCCGCGAGGTGCCCAACCAGCGGGGCGGTGTCGATGCCCGAGAGCTCCTCTTCACCGACGGAGAAGGCGACCACCGGAATGTCTTCGGCGCTGATGCCCTGGTTGCCGAGTTCCTTGTAGAACGGCACGTTGGCGTCGCCGTTGATGGTGGAGACGACGGCGGTCTTCTTGCCAGCCGAGCCGAAGGCCTTCACATCCGACACGATGGACTGCCAGTCCGAGTGGCCGAACGGCGTGTAGTTGACAAGGATGTCCTCCTCGGCGACGCCGATGTCGGCCAGCCAGGCTGCGAGGATCTTGTTGGTGGTGCGCGGGTACACGTAGTCGGTGCCGAGCAGCGCCCAGCGCTCGACGCCAAGCTCGTCACGCAGGTACTCGACCGCCGGAATCGCTTGCTGGTTCGGCGCGGCGCCGGTGTAGAAGATGTTCTTGGACGACTCCTCGCCCTCGTATTGCACCGGGTAGAACATCAGGCCGTTCAGCTCTTCGACCACCGGCAACACCGACTTGCGCGACACCGACGTCCACGACCCAAAGATCGCGGCGACCTCCTGGACTTCGATCAGCTCGCGCGCCTTTTCGGCAAACAGCGGCCAGTCCGATGCCGGGTCGACAACCACGGCCTCAAGCTGCTTGCCGAGCAGACCACCCTTTTCATTCTGCTGTTCGACCAGCATCAGCATGGTGTCTTTCAGCGTGGTTTCACTGATTGCCATGGACCCTGACAAGGAGTGCAGCACGCCCACCTTGATGGTGTCAGACGCCGCCGCGGTGTGACCCGCCAGCGCGCAACTCAGCGCAATTGCCGAGGCACTCAGTGTTTTGGTCAGCCTTTTCTTGGAGTACACGTTTTGTCTCTCTGTGGATTGAACAGGTACTCCCACTGGTCCGAAATGCGTGCCAGGCGGCGCAATTTTTTTTCTCTCAACGTAATCAACGCTTTAGGGCAGTACTTTCGAGACGACCTGGGTTTGACGCGACCCGCCG
The DNA here is from genome assembly GCA_039196715.1 of Pseudomonadota bacterium. Lineage (NCBI taxonomy): Bacteria > Pseudomonadati > Pseudomonadota > Pseudomonadota bacterium. Next base: position 23,604 of record JBCCUP010000010.1, on the reverse strand, counting down.
TGGTGCGACACCGCGACGGCGCGCACCGATGAGGTGCAAAAAACGAGGTGTCGGGGCTGCAATATCATACGCGACCAACAGCAGTGCAGAACGCCACCAATGCGCCCGCAGGAAAGGCAGACATCCCGCCAGACCGGCGTGCGACCCAACGCGGTCGCGCCGAGAAACGCGGCCTGGAGCGCGATCGCGGTGCACGCCAGACGCGTATTCCGGCACACGTGACCCAGACTGGGGCAGCTTGGGCAGCGGTGGTAGTCTGTGCGAGGGCGCCGCGAGGTCGTCTGTCGTTCACCTCGAGGAGACGCAACCATGACCGTGATCACATCGACCTTTGCGGACATCGCGCTGACCGATTTGAGCATGACAGAGCGGGTGTTTGCCAACCTCGAAACCCGCCCCGACGCCGTGGTCCTGACAGACGGGGTGAGTGGCGAGTCGATGACCGCACGCGACTTCATCGACCGTGTTCAACGTCTGGCGGGCGGGCTGTCGGCCCGCGGCTACGGCGCAGGCAGCACCGTTGCGATCATGGCACCCAACGTGCCGGAGTACTGCGTGGTCTTCCACGCCGTGGCCTGGGCCGGTGGCACGGTCACCACACTGAACCCGACCTACACCGCACCGGAAGTCACGCACCAACTCACCGATGCCGGCGCAGCCGTCCTGGTCACGGTGCCCGCGTTTGCCGAGGTCGCCGCCGAAGCCGTCGCCAACGCAGCAGGCCAACCCGTGCTGGTCATGGGAGGCAGCGACGCCGACACCACGCTCGATGCCTGCTATGGCGACCCGCTGACCACGCAGGTGCCGATCGACCTCGACGAGCACGTGGTCGTGCTGCCCTACTCGTCCGGCACGACCGGGCTGCCCAAAGGCGTGATGCTCACGCACCGCAATGTGGTGGTCAACATCGACCAGGTCGTGACCGGATCCGATTTCCGGCCCGGCGAAGTGGCGGTGGGCTTCCTGCCCTTCTTCCATATCTACGGCATGAACGTGATCATGAACGTGCACCTGGCGGGCGGCGGCAGCATCGTCACCATGCCGCGCTTTGATCTGTCGCTGTTCCTGAAGCTCTGCCAGGACCACCGATCGCGGCGCATGTGGATCGTCCCACCGGTCGCGCTCGCCCTCGCCAAGCACCCGCTGGTGGACGAATTCGACCTCAGCAGCGTCGAGCAGGTGCTCTCCGGCGCGGCGCCGATGGGCGCCGACGTCTCCGACGCCGTCGCCGCCCGACTCGACTGCCTGATGCTGCAGGGTTTCGGCATGACCGAGCTCAGCCCGGTCTCCCACACCAGCTCGGCCTCGGCTTACCGTCCGGGTGCCTCGGGCCGTTTGCTGCCGAACACCGAGTGCATGATCGTCGACATCGAGTCCGGGGAGCCGCTGCCGCGCGGCAGCGAGGGTGAGCTGTGGGTGCGCGGCCCGCTGGTGATGAAGGGCTACCTGAACAAGCCCGAGGCCACCGCCGACACGATCACAGCCGAGGGCTGGCTGAAGACCGGTGACATTGCCTACGTCGACACCAACGGCTACCTGTTCATCGTCGACCGGCTGAAGGAGCTGATCAAGTACAAGGGGTTTCAGGTCGCGCCCGCCGAGATCGAAGCGCTGCTCGTGACCCACGGCGCCATCACGGACGCTGCCGTAATTGGCATGCCTGACCCCGAAGCCGGTGAAGTGCCGGTGGCCTACGTCGTTACCGGGGATAACGCCCCCACCGTCGCCGACATCCAGGCGCACCTCGCACAGTCGCTCGCGCACTACAAGCAGGTGCACGAGGTGCATTTCGTCGACGAGATCCCCAAATCGCTCTCCGGTAAGATCTTGCGGCGTGTGCTGCGCGATGCGCTCGCCACCGGCAGCCCAGGCTGAACCCGCACGCGGGACGAGCGGGCAGGCCGGTAGAAAGAGGTGCCGGGCATGAGCTATCCGATCGGCATCATGGCAGTCTGCCGCGCTCTGGGCGTGTAAAAGCGCCTGCTGTTTCCCGCATGTCGCACGGGCGACTTCTGGCGCATTGCCCTGTTCGGCATCAGGTTCTCGGCGCCACTCGGCGTGTTCACCGCCGAGTGGTTTCGCACACGCTACCCGCGCACGCCCGTTGGCCAACTGCCAGCCGCCTGATCCGCAGTGGCGGGCGCGCTCAGGCCAGGGCTTTGGCCATCGCGTAGACCGAGCCCCGTGCGGTGATGTCGGGGTGAGCCACCACCGGCTGCTCACCCACGACATCGAAGCCGAAACGCCGGTACAACCGCACCGCACCGGTGTTTTCCGCGAATACCCGTAAGCTCAGGCGAGGCAGTCCGCGCGCGCGACCCTGCTGCGCGGCGTGTTCGAGCAACCGCGTCCCGAGCCCTCGGCCACGCACGCTCGGCTGGCAGGCCAATTCGGCCACAAACCAACTCTGCGGGTCCGACAAGGCCGCGTAGGGACGCAAGGCCGACTGCAAGGCCGCAGGCAGCGCAGCGTCTGGTCCGCCCGGCCGCTCCTGGTAGCAACACAGCGCTCCGAGCCGCTCGCCGGCCAGGGTCGCGACCACCGTGTTGCCGAGGCACACACCGCTGACGCCCTCCCGGATGACCCGCGCGCCTGCGGCCGACACCGTTTCCGACGCGCGCGCGTGCACGCGCCAGACGGCGGGCCACACGCCGCCGGACGACTCGGTGAACAGGGTCGCGAGCATCGCGGCGTCGGCCGTCCCGGCCGCTTCGATCTGCACCTCGCCGGCTGCCGCGGTGCCTGCGCTCACGACCGGGCCGCCCAGACCGACGGGTTGATCATGTGGATCGGGGCGCCGTCGGCGTAGGCGTTGACCTGGTCGAAGATGTCGCTGAACTGGAGGTCGAATTCGTCTTCGGTGACGTACCCGATGTGCGGCGTCGCCAGCGCGTTGGGGTGGGTCAGGAGCGGGCTGTCGGTGTCGACAAAGGGCTCGTGCTCGAACACGTCGACGGCCGCACACACACGCCCGTCCGCAACCGCCGCCTCGAGCGCACCCGCCTCGATCAAGCCGGACCGTGACGTGTTGACCAGCACGGCACCGGGCTGCATGTAGCCGATGTCCTTGCGCGTGATGATGCCCCGCGTGTCGGGCTTCAAGCGCACGTGCAGGCTGATCACATCGGCGCGTTCGAAAAACGCCCTGCGGCTTTCTGCAAGCACTGCACCCTCGGCCGCCGCGCGCTCGCGACCCGAATCGGATGCCCACCACTGCACCCGCATACCCAGGGCCTCGGCGTAGCCCGCCACGGCCTTGCCGATGCGGCCGTAGCCGTAGAGCCCCAGGGTGCGGCCGCGCAACGTGCGTCCGACCCCCATCTGCCAGGTTCCCGCCCGGATCGACGCCACCTGTTGGGGGATTTGGCGCGCCTGGGCGAGGATCAAGCCAAGGGTCAGTTCCGCGGCCGCGTAGGACGGAGTGTCGGCGTGCATGTTCGAGCACAGTAACACCGACGAGCGTGTGCACGCGTCGACATCGATGTGCGGGTAGACGCTCCGCTGCGAGATCAATTGCAACGCGGGCAACCGTGCGAGCAGGTCGGCCGTGATCGCGGTGCGCTCGCGGAACAACACCAGTGCTTCCGCGTCCCGAAGTCGCTCTGCCAGCGTGTCAGGGTCTTCGGTGTGGTCGGTCCACACCGTGACGTCGTGTTCAGCCAGTCGCGTGAAACACGGCAAGCGCCGCAAGGTGTCGAACCAGTCGTCGAGGATATGGACCTTCACCGGCGCACACCACCGACGGGCGCTGACCGCTGTTCGTGCCGTACACGCCCCGGCGTCCCAGCGTCGATCGCCAGTGTGAGTTCGCTTGCCATCGTGCACCCCTCGCGCTCGTCCCGGCCCGCCAGTGTAGCAAACGTGCCATGCGTACCGCGCTGCGAGCAGGCGGCCGTCATACACCAGCCTTGTATTTACCACCCTGGGGCGTCGCACCCCTGCACGGGAGGGCGATCAGGGCGCGGTCCAGACAAACAGCCGCTCTGCGTCTGCTGCCGACATCGGCTGCTCGACGAAACCGGCCTTCTCGAGCACCCGGGCCGAGGCGGCGTTCTCGGGCGCAACCCCGCCCGAGACGCGGTCGATGCCGGCGTCGTGGCAGGCAGCGATCAACCCGCGGATCAACTCGGTGGCGTACCCCTGCCCCCAACTGCGTTCGTGCAACAGGTAGCCGAGCCTGAGCGACCGCGTCGATTCCGGAAACAGCAACACCAGGGCGACCGGCTGCGCACACTCGCGGTCGACACCGAGCAAACAGGTGCATTCCCCTTCGCGCTCGCTGATCCAGCGGTCCGCACGCACGCCGTCGTACGCGCCCTGCCAACCGGGCGGCAAGGCCGCGGTGACACGCGCCGTGAGGGTCTCGGCCACGATGGCGTTCAGCGGTCTGTCGAGCGCTGCCTCAGCGAGGTCTCGCCAGGGGCCAACGCGAAGACGGGCGGTGTTGAAGGCGAGCGGGCTCACGCGCCGGGCACCGGCAGGGCCGCAGAGCAGTTGGCACACTCGACGAGCTCGACACCGACACCCGACCGCACGGCACCGAGCCTGCGGCCACTGACACGGGCCCCGTCTTGCTCGGCGGTGTCCTCGTCCGGCACACCGGTCAGTGTGCCCTGGCGGTCGCTATCATCGCGCGCGTCGGCGAGTGACGTCGTCTGGGGTGTCATCGTCTGTTGCACACCGGCAGCGCCACGCTGCCGCCCCGTCGCGGGCGCACCGTAACACCATCGACCGTCGGCCGCGCGCTGTCAACTCGATGCGCCCGGTGCTCCGCTGTTCCGGTGCTCAACCTTGCTGGACCAGGTGGATCGCGTACCCGTCGGGGTCAGTGACCGTTGACGCACCGTGAGGCGCCGCACCCGGCACGCGCAGCACCGCGGCCCGGTGTGCCGCCGGATCATCAACGGCGCAGGTCACGCCGAGGAAGCCCGTCTCCGGCCCGGTGGCGTAGCGCGCTTGACGGCGCTCGGGGTGCCACACGTGCTGCAATTCGACCAGCGTGTCGGGCCGCTGCCACAGCCACTCCCGGTGCGCCACTGACGCCCAGTCGTCAGTGGGTGGCGAGCCAGGCTCGACCCCGAGAAAATACAAGCTGAAGCCGTGCGCGTCGACCACCTGCTCGGACAGCAGGTGCAAGCCGAGCCCGTCGCGGTAGAACGCGAGGCTGCACGTTGGATCGGTGATGCGCAGGCTGATGTGGGCCAGTGTGGGCTGGCCCATCAGCGCCTGCGCGGGCACCGCGGGAACTGCGGGGCCGGCAGCAGCTGTGGCGGCAAAGCGGTGCTGCAGCAGTTCGAGGGTGTGGCCATCGGCATCTGCGAGGTGACACAGGTACCCGATGTCGCGAAACTGCGCAGGCTCGGAGACTTGCACACCCCGTTGCCGCAGCGCGTGACACGCGCGATCGACGTTCGGCAGGGTTACCCCTACCTTCCAGTAGCCGTCCGGCGCCGCCGCGCCAGCCGTCTCGGCTGACACGCCGCTCGGAACGCCGTGTACCAACTCGAGTTCGGCATCTGCCCGCGCACCGGAGGTGCGGCGATCGGGACTGTCGACAAAGCCGAAGACACAACGCTCAACTGCACCGTCTACGGCGCGCGACCGCAGTGCCATGCCAAGCCTGTCCCGATAGAACGCCAGACTGCGGTCGACCCGGTTCGCCGCCAGACTGAGCCGAGCGATGCGCCGTACTGCCATGTGCCCTGTCCCTCCCATCAGGCCGCGGGTGTGTTCAGTTCCGTCGCGGCGGCGTGCCGCCCGTCACCAGCGGCGCCACGCAGCGCCGCAGCGTGGCGCCCGCCTCGGCGATGCCCGGCACGCTGGCGCGCGCAATCGCGCCCCACGCTGCCCACTGACCGCGGTGGTCCAGCGCCTGCGCCAGCGCCGTCGTCAGCGCGTCCTCCGTTTGCGGCACCACGCTGCAGCCGGCGTTGTCACAGACCGCCGCGACCCCGTCGGTGTGGCCGGCGACGACCGGCAGTCCCGCCGCCTGTGCCTCGAGCAGGGCCATGCCGATCGCCTCGTTGATGGCGGGCCACACCGCGAGGTCGCTGTTTCGCAACCAGGTCGACACCGCCGACTGAGGCAGTGCGCCGAGGCGGGTGACGCGCGCGGTGATCGGTGCAGTGGCCCGATCGACGTCCGCTGCCGCATCGCCGTCGCCGATGATCAGCCAGTGCCAGGGCCGCCCGGTCAGGGAGGCCAGCACCCGAGCTTGCCGTTCGAAGGACGCGAGTTTGTCGCCCCGGCGCAGCATTCCCACGCTGATCAACCACGGCACCGCCGGGTCGAGCCCGTGCGCCTCGGCGAGCGCCGCCCGCTCGCGCTGTCGCGGGCCGGCAAAGGGCCCCGTGTCGAGAAACGGCCGCAGTGTGTGTATGCCCTCGATCCCACCGCGCACGGTGATCAGGCCGCCGACGTCACGCGGATTCAGGCTCAACAGGCAGGCCGCCTGGGTGATCGCCTGGCGCGTGCCTGCGAGCCCGTGCGACCACGGGCCCCGTGCCTGCTTTCGCGCGTACGACGCCTCGGCCAACACGTAGGGAATACCGAGCGCGCGCGCAACCAGCGGCCCGATCCAGTCCGGCGCCTTGTGGTAGAGGTGGTAGCTGAACCACACCGCGGGCCGATGCGCACGCGGCAGACACGCCAGCCTTGCGACCAGCTGCCGCGCCTCCGTGCGGCCGGCTTGCCGCAGCGCGCGCTGGCGCGCGCGATCACCCCGCCCCTCGAAGCTGCGGAACGCCGACGCCACCTGCACGCCGAAATCGGCAGCGGCAAGGGCCTGTACCAACAGGCGCGCAATCGTCCGATCACCCGACGCAACCAGGTGGTCGGGCGGCTTCAGTGGCGCGTAGAACGCCAGCGGCACGCTCATACGCTGGCGCGGTCGAACAGCGCGACCAGCTGGCCCATGGTGTGGTCGTGGTTGAACTCATCCCGAACGCGCCGCTGGCCAGCCAGCGCCATGGCACAGCGGGCGTCCGGGTCGTCGGCCAGCGCCAGAATGGCCTCGGCCAGCCGGGCCGGGTCACCCGGCGGCACCAGGCGCCCCGTGGCGCCGTCCTCGATGAGTTCCGGGATGCCGGACACCGCCGTCGCGACGCAGGACACCCCCTGCGACTGGGCCTCCATCAACACATTCGGCAAGCCGTCCCGGTCGCCATCGGCAAGCACCTGGCTCGCCAACACGAACACGTCACTGCTGCGCAGGGCTGCAATCACCGCGTCTTGCGGCAAGGCACCGCGCCAGTCGATACGCGCCGTCAGACCGAGGGCCGCAGCCCGGGCCTTGAGCACGTCGAGTTCGGGCCCACCGCCAATGTGGCTGAACCGCCAATCAAGGCGCTCCGGCAGCGCCGCAAGCGCGTCGAGCAGCACCGGGTACCCCTTCTTTGGCACCGCCCGGCCAACCGAAACGAGCTGCAGCGGCCCGTCGGCCCGGCGCGGGGCGGCGGGCTCGAATCGGCTGAAATCGAGGCCGTGGTAAACCAAATGCACCCGCTCCGGCGCAGCAGCCAGGCTTTGCAAATGCCGGTGGTTGAACGCCGTGCACGTCGCGACCCAGTCGAGCGCCGAGAGCTTCTCGCGCAACTCCCAGTCCGGCGAGGTGTAGATGTCCTTGGCGTGCGCGGACGCGCTCCACGGCAATCCGGTCAACTGGGCCGTGTACCAGGCCACGCTCGAGGGCGTGTGCAGAAAATGCGCGTAGAGCCGGTGCACGTCTGGCGCGAGCTCGTGTGCGAGCACCACCGCCTGGCCGAGTCGCCGCACCCGGTTGCGCGAACGGTCGCGGGCGAGATGGTGCGCAAAACCCGGTAGCAGGCGCCAGAAGGCCGGGCGCCACACCTGCGCAGCGAGGGCCCGCAGCACGCGCACCGGTTCCTGGTGCAGGTACTCGGGCAGGTAGTGCACCGGCGCCTCCATCTCCCGATGCACCGGGTGCACACTGGTGTCGGTGGGGTGGCGCAGGGAGTAGAAACGCAGCCGAAAGCCGCGTTTTTCCAGGCTGCGAAGTTCCTGGGCGATGAAGGTTTCTGACAGCCGTGGGTAGCCCTTGAGCAGCACGCCGATTTCAGCAGTCACGGCGTCCCGCGCGACCCGGTTCAGGTCTTGTAGGGGTCTGCTGCATCCCGCAATCCATCACCCAGGAAATTGAACGCCAGGATCACGATGATCACCGGCACCACCGGAAACATCAACCACGGGTAGACTGCGACCGCGTTGATGTTCTGCGCTTCATTCAGCAGCACACCCCAACTGGTGATCGGTGGCCGCAGGCCCAGTCCGAGAAAACTGAGTGCCGTCTCACCGAGAATCATGCCGGGCACGGAGAGCGTGGCCGAGGCGATCAGGTGGCTTGAAAAGCCCGGCACCAGGTGACGCCGGATGACGCGGCCGTTGCTCGCGCCCATGAGCTCAGCCGCGAGCACGTACTCTTCCTGTCTGAGCGCGAGAAACTTGCCCCTGACCGCCCTCGCCAACCCGGTCCAATCCATCAGTGCGAGGATCACCGTGATCCCCAGAAACACCGCCTCCGGTGGCCAGGTCACCGGGATCACCGCCGCCAACGCCATCCAGAGGGGCAGCTCCGGAAAAGAGCGCACCACTTCGATCGCGCGCTGCACGATGGCGTCAACCCAGCCGCCGAGGTAGCCCGCGAGCCCGCCGATGACGATTCCGAGCACGAAGCTGAGCGCGATACCGACCAGGCCGATGGTCAACGAAATGCGTGCGCCAAAGAGGATGCGCGAGAAGATGTCACGACCGAGCCGGTCGGTGCCGAGCAGGTAGACCGACCCACCGTCGGCGGCGCAGAACAGCCGCCACGACACCTCGAACCCGAAGGGCGACTGACGCGGCTCACCCGCGCAGAAAAACTGCACCCGGAATTGCTCGGACCGGTCCTCGGCATAGTCTCGACGCATCATCGCCATGTTGCGCTCGAAATCCCAGCCGTAGACGAAGGGCCCGAGGAAACGGCCCTCGTGGAAGAGGTGCACGGGCTGGGGTGGTGAGTAGATGCGGTCCGCGTTGCGTTCGTGCAGCCCGTAGGGTGCGAACACCTCGGCAAACAAGGCGACGAGGTATATCAGCAACAGCAGCCAGCCGGAGAACACCGCGAGCTTGTGGCGCCGAAAACGGCGCCAGAAGAGCGTGCGCGGCTCCTCGTCGACCGCGCTGTTCGCACTCGGCAGCGGCTCGTCTGCCGACCAGGGTACATCGGAGACGTAGTGGGTGTCATCGCGGCTCATGCGTTGGCCCCCGATCGCAGGTTGACTCGGGGATCGAGCCACGCCAACAGCAGGTCCGACACCAGCGCACCGACTACCGTCAGTGCTGCGAGGAACATCACGAAGGAGCCAGCGAGGTACATGTCCTGGCTCTGCAGGGCCTGGATGAGAACCGGGCCGGTGGTGGGCAGCGACAGCACCAGCGCCACGACCTCGGCGCCCGAGACCACCTGCGGCAACAGGTTGCCGAGATCGGCGACGAAGAAGTTCAATGCCACGCGCAAGGGGTAACGGCGAATGACCTTGCCCTCGGGCAGGCCCTTGGCCCGCGCGGTGACGACGTAGGGCCGATCGAGCTCATCGAGCAGGTTGGCCCGCAGGCGCCGCATCAGCGACGCCGTGCCAGCCGTACCGATGATCACCACCGGGATCCAGATGTGGCTCAACACCGACTTTGCCTTGTCCAGGCTCCAGGGCTGATCGAGGTACTCCGGGTCCATCAGGCCGCCGATCGAGATGCCGAACCAGACGTTCGCGAAATACAACACCACCAGCGCGAGCAGGAAATTGGGCGTTGCCAGCCCGATGAAACCGACGAAGGTCAGGCCATAGTCACCCCAGCTGTAGGGCTTCAACGCGGAGTAGATGCCGATCGGAAAGGCGACGAGCCAGGTGAACAACACCGTCAGGACCGACAGCAGGATAGTCAGGTAAAGCCGGTCACCGACCACTTCCGAGACCGGGCGGTCGTGCTCGAACGACCAGCCGGGGTCGCCCATCATCAGGCCGGAAATCCACCGCCAGTACTGCACGTACAGTGGCTGATCGAGGCCGTATTCGGTGCGCAGGAATTCCACGCGCGCCATGTCGACCGTCTCACCGGCGGCCTGGAGCTCGGCGATGTAGCTCTCGAGGTAGTCGCCCGGCGGCAGCTGAATGATCGCAAAGACCACCACGCTGATGAAAAAGAGCGTCGGCAGCATCGTCAGGATGCGCCGGATGACGTAGGCCCCCATGCTGTTCACGAGGCCCCCGCCGAATCGAAGAAAAAGAGATCCGGGCGATACACGCCGAACACCGCCGCAGGCTCCCAGCTGTACCAGGCGTTGACGGGCACGTTGTGCAGGCGGTTCGAGATCACAACCGGCTGCAACACACCAGACACGGTGCCGATGTTGAACACCTGCTCGTGGTGGATCGCCAGCATGCCGCGCCACGCGGCTTCACGACCGATGCGGTCCGTCGCGGTCTCCCAGTCTTCGTGCAAGGCGATCAGGCGCCTCACGTGCGGGTCGTCGGCGGCCTCACCGCTGCCGTTCATGCGGTTGGCGCCCCAGCTCGGCCAATTGAGGTCGTAATCCGAGTTTGGTGCCAGTTCGCGCGGGTTCATGTCCGCCGACGCCAGGGCGTTGTCGAGGCCGTACCAGGTCGACATCACCGCGTCACCGGACTGCACCCGCTTGCGAAAGACATCGCGCTGCGACGGCCGGATGAACACCTGGATGCCGATTTCCTGCCAGTGGTCGCGAATCAGTTCCAACATGTCCACTTCGGCAGAACGCTCGCCGGCGGTGTGAATGATCAACTCCATCGGCCGCCCGTCGGGCAGCAGCCGGATGCCCCGGCGGTTGCGTTCGGCCAGCCCAAGCCCGTCGAGCAGGTAATTTGCCGTGTCGACATCGCGCAAGTGGCCCCGGTCGAACGCCGGGTCGTAGAGGCTGCTGTCGGGCAGCACCGTGTTCGGACCCGCCTTGGCCAGACCAAAAAAGATCACCTCGTTGATCTCGTGCCGGTCGATCGCGAGCGAAAGCGCGCGCCGATAGTCCGGCGAGCGGTTCAACGCCCGCCACGCGGGGTCGTTGGCGTTGAGGTTCGGGTAGAGTGCCAACTCGGAGCCACGCCCGCTTCGCCAGTGCGCCACCCGGTAGTCGCCCCGAAGTTCGTGCTCGCGCAGGAAGGTGTAGTCGCCCATCCCGAGGTATCGAAGCTGTAAATTAGCGTCGCCCGACGCAACCTTGGCCGGCACCAGATCCTTCGCCGTGATGTCGACAATGACCGTGTCGATGTAGGGCAGCTGACGGCCCTCGGCGTCGACACGGTGAAAATACGCGTTTCGCTCGAACACGAAGCGGCTCGCTGGCGGCGACACCGTGTTTCGCCAGGGTTGCAATGTCGGGCGCTCTGGCACGTTGGCGCGGTAGGCGCGGTCGTTGCGGTAGTGCAAAGACGACCAGTTGCGTGCACTGGCCTCCTCGACCTTCCGGGCCAGCTCATCGGGGTCCGCGTAGCTCTTGTGGAATTGCCGCATGAAGTGTGCGGGCCGGTAGATGTAGATCGGCCTGGGCCCCGCAAGCGACAGCAGAAAGCCCGGATGCGGTGCCGGCCAGGTGTAGCGCACCGTATACTCGTCGATCACGTCGAAGGTCGGCCGCTGACCCTCGACCAGCAGCTCGCGTGGCAGGCCCTTGGCGGCCAGTTCGGGGTCGTTCGCCACGTCGTCCCAGTAGTAGCGGAAATCCTCGCTGGTGAACGGGTGTCCGTCGGACCAACGGTGGCCCGGTCGCAGGCGCAAGGTGAATTCCCGCCCGTCACGCACATCGACCGACTCGAGGATGTCCGGCACCAACTCGAAAGCGTCGTTGTACCGCACCAGCCGGGCGTAACCGTAGACGGTCATCAACCGGATGTCCTTGCTGCGCGACATCAACAATTTGAGTTCACCGCCATACTGGCCAAGTTCGCGACGCAGGGTGTCCTCGCCGAGCAGTGGCGTCGCGGGCAGCCGGTCTTCGACCGGTGGCAAGGCGCCGCTCGCGACGGCGTCTTCGAAAAAGGGCACCTCGGCTGCGAGAACCGAGCCGCACAGGGTGAGTGCCGCACCCATCGCCCAGACGCGCCTCATGACCACACCTGCACACGGTGCCCGGGTGACACCTCATGCCAGGCCCGCTCGCCGCCCTCCAGGGGCCGCCACGGCATGGGCCAGTCGATCGGGGTGCTGTCGGTTTGTACCGCCTTCTCGAAATCCATGTCGCCCGAGGTCTCGGGAACCGCCGCCAACAGGCTCTGGGTGTACGGGTGTGTCGGGTTGTTCATGATGTCTTCGCGGGCCCCGATCTCGACGAGCATGCCGCGGCACATCACCGCGACGCGGTCGGCCAGTTCGTTGACGACCGCGAGGTTGTGGGAAATGAAAACCATGGTCAAACCCAACTCCTGGTGCAGGTGGCGCAACAGCTCGAGAATCTGGGCCTGCACCGACACGTCGAGTGCCGACACGGGTTCATCCAGAATCAGCACCTGAGGGTGCAGCATCAACGCGCGGGCGATGTTGATCCGCTGTCGCTGCCCACCTGAAAACGCGTGCGGGTAGCGGTCGAGCACGCTGGTGGGCAAGCCGACCTGCTTGAGGACATCGGCCGCGCGCTTGCCCGCCGTCGATCCCCGGTAGCGGCCGTGGATGGTCAGCGGCTCGGTCAGGATTTCGCGCACGGTCATGCGCGGATTGAGCGCGGAGTACGGGTCCTGCAGAACCATCTGAACCGAGCGCCGGTAGTGCAGGAGGTCGCTACCCTTCAAACGGTCGATGTCCACCAGCCGACCGTCGTGCCGAAAACGCACCCCGCCGTCGGTCGGCTGAATCGCGTGCATGATCATGCGGCAAAGCGTCGACTTGCCACAGCCGCTCTCGCCAACCAGGCCGAGACTCTCTCCGCGGAACAGGCTCAGGCTCACGCGGTCGACTGCGGTGAAATCGTCCCGGCCATTGATCGCGTAGGTTTTCAAGGCCTCGTCGACGTGTAATACAACCCTGGGTTCTTCGTCGATGTGCTCGGTCTCACCCTGACGGTGTCGCACACTCGGCACGGCGTCAAGCAGGTGCTTCAGGTAAGGGTGACCTGGCCGTTCGAAAATCGCATCCCGCGGCCCACGCTCGACCACCTGTCCGCGGTACATGACGACAACGTGGTCTGCCATGTTCGCAACCACGCCCATGTCGTGGCTGATCAACACCACAGCCATGTCGTTCTCGGCCTGCAATGTACGAATCAGCGCGAGGATCTGGGCCTGTACCGACACGTCCAGCGCGGTCGTCGGTTCGTCGGCGACGAGCAGCTTGGGCTTGCAAATCATGGCCATGGCGATCATGGCGCGCTGGCGCATGCCACCGGACATCTGGTGGGGATAGAGTGCGTAGGCACGCTCCGGGTCGGGCAGGCCGACGTGCTCGAGCATCGCAAGCGTTCGCGCCTTTGCATTCCGTCGCGAGGACGGCGCGTGGACCTCGATGACCTCGTCGATCTGGGCGCCGATCGTGTGCACCGGCGAGAGCGCCACCATGGGTTCCTGGAAGATCATCGCCATGTGTTCGCCGCGCAGCGCACGGTAGGCCGTGCCGCGCGGGTCGAGCGTGTGCAGGTCGACGGGCGTCTCCCCGCCTCCCCCGAATTGCAACTGTCCCGAGGTCATGCGGGCCGTGCGCGGCAGGATGCCCATGATGGCCTGCGCTGTCACACTCTTGCCGGATCCGGACTCCCCCACCACCGCCACGGTCTCACCCGGCCGCACGGAGAACGACACGTTTTCCACGGCCGGCACCACCCCGTGTTGCGTTTCGAAGCAAACACTCAGGTCGGTTACGGTGAGCGTGGCAGGTTGCGGAGTCGGTGGAGGCGCCTGGACGGGAGACAGGTTGTTTTCGGCGGCTTTCATCGCCATCTCGCTGTGGCTACAGGCGCCGATCATACGCAATTGTCGCCTCACTGACACCACGCCACACCGGACCTTGCCGGCGCGCAAAGGTTGGGCGTGGCCCTGTGCAAGCGCGGGTGTTGAGCCCCTGCGCTGACCGTCAGCTCAGTCGCGGGCGCCGCTGATGAGCTGCAGTCGGCGCTTGGCCTCCCGGCGGCGACGGCTTGCGTTGGCGAGTGACGCCTGGTTGACCTTCACGAACAGGCATTCGTCTTGGAGCTGTTGGATCTGCTCCTCGCTCTCGATGAAAAAGCCCTGCAACATGAAGGTGCTCTCGATCCAGGGTTTGTCGAGCTCTTCGACAAACATGCCGATCTCGAGGTCGAACACACTGACCGTGGAAACCGCGGTCGAGAAACCGCCCGTGCAAGCGCCTTCACGGCTGATGTCGTTGTCAAAGGTCGGGGTGTGCGGCACGTCGGAGACCCTGCGGCGAAAAGACTGGGCTGCAGACTACGAACCGAGCCCTCGAGCTCGCCGTGGCCCAGTTCACACTTTGACCTCCACGCACGCTGCACGGCGACGCAGCCGTGACCGTGTTGCAGCGCTGGCACACGCTGTCGCCGTCGCCCGCGGCGGTCGTTGCCAGCGTGAAACACCGGCTGCACGCAGCGCGGGAACGCCAGGCGAACCCCAACCGACCCGCCGCCGTGTCCCAACACGCCCGAGTGACGGCCCATGGGACGGTAGTACTACGCACCGGATCGACCGTGTGCGACCGGGTCTCATCGTTGCCGTGAACCACACCATGTGGTAGCCGCCGGGCCCGTGGGACACAGCGTATTGTGTTTCTCTTTTCCACTTGACGAGGCCAGGCTTGCTGCCCAGAATGGCTCCCCCGTGCAGCGAACCGGCGACAGACCGGCACCCTGTGTGGCACACCGCACCGCCGACGCCCAAGCCGTTGATTCGCCGGCTTCGGCGGTGATGGGAGGACACTGAAAACGCCCCACCTGCGCACCCCGTCTGGGCCGTGCCGGGGAGGCTATGCGCCGCGATTTTCGCGGATCAGTGAGGTTCGCCGCTGCGGCGATAACAAGATCTAGTGCTCTTGGAAAGCTGGACTACAATATCTGGTAGCCAAGAGTCGTGCGGGCGCGTGACCGAACGCACCCCGAACAGAACCGCAAGGACACTGACAACCCCATGAGCAACACCACGCTCCACCTCGTGAAGTCACCCACGGACGCGCCCGCGGTCCCCATGCAGGACGCGTCGCTGGACATCTGGGACAAGAAGTACCGGCTCAAAACCAAATCGGGCGAACCCGTCGACGCCGACATCCAGGCCAGCTACGCGCGGATCGCCACTGCGTTGGCCGGTGTCGAGGCCACCGAGGCGCTGCGCACGCACTGGACCGAGCGGTTTACCTGGGCACTGCAACAAGGCGCCATCCCGGCGGGCCGGATCACGTCCAACGCCGGCGCCCAGGCCCACAAGCCCGCCACTTCGACAATCAACTGCACGGTCTCCGGCACGATCGGCGACAGCATGGACGACATACTCAGCAAGGTGTACGAAGCGGGTATGACGCTCAAGGCCGGCTGCGGCATCGGCTACGACTTCTCGACCCTGCGCCCGCGCGGTGCCTACGTGTCCGGTGCGGGCGCGCACACCTCGGGTCCGCTGTCGTTCATGGACATCTACGACAGCATGTGTTTCACCGTGTCCTCGGCCGGCGGTCGACGCGGCGCCCAGATGGGCACCTTTGACGTGCGCCACCCGGACGTGCTCGAGTTCATTCGCGCCAAGCGTGAAGACGGCCGGCTGCGTCAGTTCAACTTGTCGCTGCTGATCACCGAGGATTTCATCGAAGCCGTCAAGGTGGACGCCGACTGGCAGCTGGCGTTCCCGATTCGGGAAAACGAACTCGAGGACGGCATCGACCTCGACGACGCCACCCAGGTGGTCTGGCGCACCTGGCCAACCACCGACGGCCTGGTGCACAACGACGCCGGTCTGGTGGCGTGCAAGGTCTACCAGACCCTGCGAGCGTCGCGCTTGTGGAACCTCATCATGAGCTCCACCTACGACTACGCCGAGCCGGGGTTCATCCTGATCGACAAGGTCAACGAGCAGAACAACAACTGGTGGTGCGAATCGATCCGCGCGACCAACCCCTGCGGCGAACAGCCGCTGCCGCCCTACGGCGCCTGCCTGCTCGGCTCGATCAACCTGACCCGCTTCGTGCGCGAACCCTTCACCGACAACGCGGCGTTCGACTGGGACGCGTTTCGTGAGGTGGTCAGCGTCTTCACCCGCATGCTCGACAACGTGGTCGAGATCAACGGCCTGCCGCTCGGCGAACAGCGCGGGGAGATCCTGCGCAAGCGCCGCCACGGCATGGGCTTCCTGGGCCTCGGATCCACCATGACCCTGCTCGGCCTGACTTACGGATCGGACGCCTCTCTGGCGTTCACTGAGCAGGTGTCGCGCGAACTGGCCGTGACCGGCTGGCGTACCGCGCTCGATCTCGCGCGTGAGAAAGGGCCGGCCCCGATCATGGACGAGACCTTCACCGTCACCGGCGACATGCTGCGCATGCGACCGGAGATGGCCGACGACGGCTACGCGGTAGGCGACGAGATCAAGGGCCGCGTGCTGCACGCGAAGTACAGCCGCTACATGCAGCGTATTGCAAGCGTGGACAGCGAGCTGGTGGCTGAGCTCGCCGAGACCGGCGCCCGGTTCACCCACCACAGTTCCATTGCACCGACCGGCACCATTTCACTCTCACTGGCGAACAACGCCAGCAACGGTATCGAGCCGAGTTTTGCACACCACTACGCGCGCAACGTGATCCGTGAAGGCAAGAAAACCAAGGAGAAAGTGGACGTTTTCTCCTACGAGTTGCTCGCCTACAGAACGCTGATCAACGACGCGGCCATGCCATTCTCGGACGACCCGGAGCGCCAGTTGCCGGCGTACTTCGTCACCGCCGATGACATCTCGCCGATGCAGCACGTCGATGTGCAAGCCGCTGCGCAGAGCTGGATCGATTCGTCCATTTCCAAGACGGCCAATGTCCCGACCGATTACCCTTACGAGGACTTCAAGGACATCTACCTCCACGCCTATGAAAAGGGTCTGAAGGGCTGCACCACCTTCCGCTTCAACCCCGAGGCGTTCCAGGGCGTGCTGGTCAAGGAGAGCGACCTCGAGAACACCGTGTATGAGTTCACGCTCGAGGACGGCAGCACCGTGTCGGTCAAAGGCAACGAAGAGATCGAATACGACGGTGAAACCCACACCGCGGCCAACCTGTTCGACGCGCTCAAGGAAGGCTACTACGGCAAATTCTGACCGCGCGCCGCACACGGGCGTACGCGGCGCTGCCGGGAACACAACGAGACAGACACCATGACAGTCAAGATCAGCAAATCCATCGTCGGCTACAAGGTCAGCCGACCCGACGCCGAGCCGGCGCCGGAAGCGGTCGAAGAGGCACCACACAAGGCCGACGTCATCCACATGCACGAGGCGCTGGACCGCCCGGAGGTGCTGCTCGGTTCGACGTACAAGCTGCGCACACCGGCGCACGTGTCGGAGCACTCCATGTTCATCACGATCAATGACATCGTGCTGAACCCGGGCACCGAACACGAGTTGCGGCGCCCGTTCGAGGTCTTTGTCAACTCGAAGAGCATGGAGCACTTCCAGTGGATCGTCGCGCTCACGCGCATCATGTCCGCCGTGTTCCGCAAAGGTGGCGACGTCACCTTTCTGGTCGAGGAGCTGCGCTCGGTGTTCGACCCCAAGGGTGGCTACTGGAACAAGGGCAAGTACATGCCGTCGCTGGTGGCGGAGATTGGCGACGTCATCGAACAACACCTGATTTCCATCGGCATGATCCGCCCGCCCGAGCTCGACCAGGTGCAAAAGAAGTTCATCGATGCCAAGCGTGCCGAGTTCGAGCTCACCGCCACGCCGGGGCCGGCAGACCTGCCCGCCAACAACCAAACCGAGTTTCCGGCGAGCGCCGTCGTCTGCACGCGCTGCAACGCAAAAGCCGTGATCCAGATGGACGGGTGCATGACCTGTCTCAACTGCGGCGATTCGAAATGCGGTTAGCGCACACGCGCGCAACCGCAATCGAATGAAACGCGCGGGCGCGGACCCCGCACAGCCCTGCCCCCCCCGCGCCGGTGGGCGGTTCGGCGGCCCCTGACCATGCCGTCGCTGGAAGTCGACATCGCGCTGGACGAAGAGCGCTGGTTGCAGTTCTACCGCCGGCCGGGCCAGGTGATCGTGGCGCGCGCGCGGAACGGGCAGCGCGTTCAGTTTCCCGCCGAACGCATGCGCCCCTTTGTCACGGCCACCGGCATACACGGGCGCTTCCGCCTGACCATCGACGCCGACAACCGTCTGCAGCGGATCGACCGCGTCCAGACCGGCTGAGGCATACTGACCACCCGCCCACGCACCGACCCAGACCATGAGCGATGAACTCCGCTTTTCCGGCCAACTGATCTCAGAGCTGCTGGACGTCTTGAAACGCCACGACGAACGTGCGAGCGAAGACGCCGTCAGCGCACAGTACTTCGCCGGCATGATCGGGTTCCTGCTCGGCCGCGTGGACGGTCTGAACAGTGCGCAAAAGAACGACGTACTCGACGAGATGCGTGCCTTTGCGGGTCACGTGATGCAGGATGTCGAGCAACACCGCGCGCGGCAGCAACCCGAACCCGAGCCCGCGGTGGGTGTCTGGAAACCGGGCGAAGACTGAGCCAGAACGGCCGCCCCGAACCCGCCGCCCGCCCTTTTTTTACCTACGCCCTTGACAACAAAGTCGGGTAAACTACGCGCTTCCTGCACGCAGTTTTGACCCATGACCCGCCCCGGCTCGCTTCCGTCACTCAGCATCGCCAGACCGACTCGGAGGCTGCGGCCGTGAGCCACGCCGACCGCGCCGTTGAACTCAAGGGTGGCACTGTCACCCTGATGTCCCTGCAGCTGCGCAACGACGACCCGAAGCAGGTCAGCGAGTCGATCGCCGAGAAGGTGAACCAGGCGCCGACCTTCTTCCGCGGGGCGCCGGTTCTGGTCGACTTCGCCGAGCTCAAGGCGATCGCACCCGACAAGCTCGAAGGCCTGATCGAGGCGGTGCGCGAGAGCGACATCGTGCCGATTGCCGCACGCGGCGCCGCCGAGGACTTGCACGACGAGCTGGCTCGACTGAAGTTGCCGTTCCTCAACACGGACGCGGGCAAGGACATCGACACCGGCGACAGCGACGACAAGGCCGAGACCAAGGTGGTCACCGGGGCCCCGCGCGTCGAGACGCGGCCGGTGCGGTCCGGGCAGCAGGTCTATGCGCGGCAGGGCGATCTCGTGATCATGGGTGCCACCAGCGCGGGTTCGGAGTTGATCGCCGACGGCAGCATCCACGTGTACGGGCCGCTGCGTGGCCGGGCACTGTGTGGCATCGGCGGCAACGAGCGCTCACGCATTTTTTGCGAGTCGCTCGAAGCGGAACTCATCTCGGTAGCCGGCACCTACAGGCTCTTCGAGGAGATCCCCGAAGAGCTAAAAGGGTGCCGTGTGCAAGCTTGGCTTGACGACGACAACCTTATCATCGAACCGTTTTAACGGAGGACTTACGTTGTCCAAGATCATTGTTGTCACCTCCGGCAAGGGCGGTGTTGGCAAGACCACCACCAGCGCCTCGATCGCGGCTGGTCTGGCCCGCGCGGGCAAGAAAACCGCCGTGATCGATTTCGATGTGGGCTTGCGTAACCTCGACCTGATCATGGGCTGTGAGCGCCGCGTGGTCTACGACCTCGTCAACCTGATCAAGGGCGAAGCCAACCTCAAGCAGACCCTCATACGCGACAAGCGCGTGGACAACCTCTACATCCTGCCGGCCTCTCAGACACGGGACAAGGACGCGCTGACCAAAGAGGGCGTGGAGAAGGTGCTCAAGGACCTCATGCGCGACCGCTTCGAGTACATCATCTGCGATTCGCCTGCAGGCATCGAACACGGCGCGCGCATGGCGCTCTACTTCGCCGACGAGGCGATCGTCGTGACCAACCCCGAGGTGTCCTCGGTGCGCGACTCCGACCGCATCCTCGGCATCCTGCAGAGCAAGTCCCGACGCGCCGAACTCGGGCAACCGCCGGTGCAGGAACGGCTGCTCGTCACGCGCTACGACCCGAACCGGGTGGACACAGGCCAGATGCTCAGCGTGAACGACATTGTCGAGTTGCTCGCGATCCCACTGCTCGGCGTGATTCCGGAATCCAAGATCGTGCTCGAGTCGTCCAACCAGGGACGCCCGGTGGTTCTGGAGTCCGACACTAACGCAGGCCAGGCCTACGACGACGCCGTCGCACGGCTGCTTGGCGAGAAACGTCCCATGCGTTTCCTCGAAGCCGAGAAGAAGGGCCTGTTCCGCCGGTTGTTTGGGTAAGCTGCCATGGGTTTGATCGAATTTTTTCTCGGTAAGCGGGAAGAGCAAACGGCCAACATCGCCAAAGAGCGCCTGTCCGTCGTCATCGCCCACGAGCGCGGCGCGCGCAACAAGAAGCGTGCGGATGCGCCGGACTACCTGCCCAAACTGAAGCAGGAACTGCTCGACGTGATACGCAAGTACGCGCCGGTGCAGGACGAAGATGTCGACGTGCGGGTCGAAAAGAGCGACAACTGCGACATTCTCGAGCTCAACATCAACCTGTCCGACCACGCCTGAGGCCCTCACGGTGCCCGGACGCGTGACCAGTGCACCGTACAGCGTCGACCAACTCGGTGACATGCTGGCTGCCGTGCGCGCGGGTGTGGCGCCGGTCAAACTCGGCAAGCGCAGCCTGGCGGTCATCGATGCGCTGATCAACGACCCGCACTACGCCGCGAACGGCTCGATCTCCTCACTCGCTGCGGACCAGGGCGTGAATGCCTCGACGCTGTCACGCCTTGCCCGAACCCTCGGCTACGAGAACTTCGCCGAGTTCCAGGACGTCTTCAAACGCCACGTTCACAACACCGGACACTATTACAGTGAGCAGGCCGAACGCCTTCGCGTCGTACAACCGGCCGAACTCAGCGCCATCGCCCTGACCCAGCGCATCGCCGAGCGCGAGCAGCGCAACATCGACGGCATGCTCGCCGCCATCGACCCGGACACCTTGTCGGCCGTTGTGGACGTGCTGGCCACGGCGCCGCGCGTGCGCATTTACGGGATGCGCCAGGCCAACGCCGCCGCGGTGTCGCTGTCCTACACGCTCGGGCTGGTGCGCGACGACGTCAGTCAGCTCAACACGGCCGAGCACGGCATAGCCCACGGGCTCGCCCCGATGCAACCCAGCGACGCACTCGTGTGCTTCGGCTTCAGACCCTACAGCCGCAACACGCTGATGGCGGCCCACACAGCGCACAAGAAGCGCTTGTACATGGTGGCAATCACCGACCGCGCCGATTCGCCGCTCGCCGCGACCGCCTCGCATTGCCTGGTTGCGCCCACCTCGGACGCGGGGTTCAGCAACGGTCTGGCCGCGGCCATCGTGCTGGCCGAGTCATTGAGTCAGCGCGTCGCCCAGGTGCTCGGCGACAGTGCGCTGACCAAACTGAAGATCCACGAATCGCTGATCGCCGACCTGCACGTCGAAGCCTGATCCACCCTGCCAGCTCAGGCCGTGTGACAGTCCGGTCGCGCGATCACCAGGCCGCCGCGCACGCACCAGAAAACGACGCCGACGGGCGGGTCAGTGTGCGCTCGGACGCCAAAACCTTGGCGCCACGTGCCTGAACGACGGGATGTTGCAAGAATACAACACACCCTGTGCGGCAGGCTCCAGGGCAACCGTCGCCCCGCAGGGACACCCGTGGCCGGCACAAAAACGCATCATTTCGAGGCAGTCAGCGCTTATTTGAGTGCCCATCAGAAAAAATTCAGGTGTGTGACCAACCCTCGACAGGACATCAACCTGGAATAAATATCTTAAATTACAATGGGATAGACCTAAGCCTACTCCATTCAGGTCAGTAAAAACCCGCACCCACAAGGGCCGCACCAGAAATTTTCTGTGATGGATGTTGCAAAAAAACAATTCACGCTCTAGATTTGCTGGGGTGTGGCGTCACAAAAACAACAGAGACGCCGCCAAGAACTGTTCTGACACATCGGAGAATCTCCAACATGAAAAAGGCACTGCTCGCAACTGCGATCGCTGCTGCTACTGGCGCCATGTCAGTTGCACACGCTGAGTCTTCACTGACTGGTTCACTGCGTTACGGCATCAACGCCAACGACGACAGCACAACCCTTCAAAACTTCGGCTCTCGTATCAAGATGTCCGGCAGCAACGACGCTGGCGTATTCGGCAAGCTCGAACTGCGTTTGTCTGACTCTCGCAACGGCAACGTTGTGAACCGCACTTACGCCGTCGGCATGAAAGGCGACTGGGGTCAGGTCTCTCTCGGTGTGATCGACCCGGCATTCGACAAAGCCGGTAACCGCGACCTCACCTGGTGGAACGGTGGTTTCGGCCAGCTCGGTTCTGCAGAGGCCAACGGTGGCATCCGCTACGACGGCTCTGCAGGCGCAGTGAGCTTCGCAGTCAGCGCGCACCTCTTCTCTGACGCCAACAACGAAGACGTCGACCGTGTTGACGGCGCCATCGTGTACTCCGCTGGCGCTCTGACCCTCGGTGCTGCCGTGGCGTCAAACACCGGCGGCGCTGCCAACAACGACGGCTCCAAGACAGCTGTGACAGGCGCGTACAAGTTCGACGGTGGCCAAATCCGGTTGGTGGTCGGTTCACAGGACGCTGACTTCGACGGCTCAGCTGGCGACACCGATGCCTTTAACGTTCAGGTGGCGTTTGGTGACGTTTACGCGTGGATTGGTTCAACTGAAGAGGACGGTACAGACTACACGCGTGAAGGCGTTGGTATCGGCTACACGCAGAGCCTCAGCGACCGCGCTCTGATCTGGTACGAGCTGTTCTCTCAAGATGGTGCGACAGCTGCGGACGAAGACGTTACTGCTCTGAACGCAGCGCTGAAGTTCGACTTCTAAGTCAGTCGAAGCCCAGCAAAGCCCGGGTGCCGCAAGGCACTCGGGCTTTTTTCGTTATAGTGTCGTCACCCTACTGGCCGACCCACAGACGCCATGCCGACGATCGAAAACCGCATCCGCAACACCCTCAACGAGGCTCTCACGCCCGAACACCTCGCCGTCGAAAACGAGAGCCACAAGCACAACGTCCCGGCGGGCTCGGAGAGCCACTTCAAGGTCACGGTGGTGTCGACGGATTTCGAGGGTCAACGGCTGTTGCAACGGCACCGCCGTATCAACAGCACCCTCAAGGCCGAAATCGAGCTGATCCACGCGCTGTCGTTGCACACCTTCACACCGGCCGAGTGGCGGGCGCGCAACGAAACCAGCAGCGACACCCCCCTCTGTCTGGGCGGTGACCGCAGCTAAACCGTTTTCCCGTCCACCGGCCGCGCCACGCGGGTGTTGGCCAGGGCCTAGCTTTGTATAGCCAGTAGGTTGTTCACATCGATACCGAGTCGGGTGATGGGTTGTTGGTAGCCGAGACTGGCGTGCGGGCGGTGCCAGTTGTAGCGGTGGAGCCAGTGAGGGAGTGCACGTGCCCGTTGGTCTGAGTTCCGGTAC